>NZ_QROM01000003.1:0-267 GCF_003474365.1 Collinsella sp. AF38-3AC | reverse complement strand
CGCCGTCATCGGCCTAGTGGTCGTGTTCGCCGGACCCGGCGTGGCGGGCGCCATCCGCAACCAGTTCAACCAGGTGACCAACACGGTGGACTCGGGCACCGACGGCGATAACTTTATGAGCGCGGAGGAAAAGGCCTATCAGGAGGCGATGAAGACCGTCGTGAACAAGGACGCGAAGGACTGGACCCTTGACGAGCAGAAGGCCGCGGCAACCGACATCGCCGCCAAGGGCGAGGCTTCGCCCGCCTACGCCAAAGCCAAGGCCGC
>NZ_QROM01000029.1:0-6325 GCF_003474365.1 Collinsella sp. AF38-3AC | reverse complement strand
TCCGGTCGCACGGAGAGCATTTCCCAGTTGACAAAACTATAGGAACACCCCCCGACGGCCTCGCTGGTACGGCTGGGCGGCGCACTGTCATGTGAGAGCCACATGCCACCACAGCAGCAAAAGGACACTAAGCAAACTTTGAGACGAGTTTGCGCGCCTTATATAACTTGGCGCCCAAATACTCGTCTTTCATATCCGCCTGATGTTCAAACAGTTTGAGAACCTTTACGCAAATAGCCTTCTTTACAGCTCTGTTTTCCCCGGCACCCTTGCGCTTGATAGCACGGTCGATGGATTTCTCAATTGCTTCCATAGATTTGGAACGATTGCCGCACAAGTTGGTACCCGACGCGTTGAGCCCGAGCGTAACCTCAAGATCGTACCGCACGCTCCTATCAGCAGCATTAATACGCCCGTCGCGATGATAGAAAATGCTGTCGAGCGTATAAGGCTTGATCGGATCAACCGTAAGAGACTTGTTACCACGTCGTTTGTCACACGTTGCCCCGCCACGTCCGTCACAGACAGCAACCATGTTGTGATAATCGAGACTCAATTCGCCATCCGCTGCAGAATCCTCAGGATTTTGCGGAATCAAATGTTCGATCGTAGCCGGATGATCACCAACGCCGATCCTGCATGTGCAATAAGCGCAGAGATGACCCTGCTCTGCAAGCAAGGCCTCCAGAACCTCTCGCTTGTTCTCTCCGCGCAACGCTGTGTAATTAAACGTCGTATCGGGGGTATTGCGTATGGCTCTCTTGGCCTTGGTAAGTGCCGGAGGCTCTTTAGCCTTAACGATCGGAATCACGACAGCAGCTCCTCAAGCTCAAGGGTCGTCTTAGCGGCAACAACATCGGGGTCGTCCACGCCCACAAACTCCTCAAGCTTTTGGAGCGCAAGCCTAGCGTCGTCAAAGCGCTCTTCATCAACGGCGCAATTAAATAAATCGAACAATCGAGCCGCCTCTTCAGGTCGCGAGAATGCGCCCAGAACGGTGTTGAGAATATCCCCGGCATCGCGTCCACGCGTTTCCATAGCAGGCACCGTTGCAGCGTCCTCTCCAAGAATGCGGATGTTACCGCGAGGCACCGACGCAACCACAACAGGTGAATGCGTTGTAACTAGAAATTGAACGTTGGGAAATATGCGAACAAGGTCCTCGAGAATCCTGGCCTGCCAGCGGGGATGCAAATGAAGGTCAATCTCATCGATCATAACAACACCGGGCGTCTCGAGCACATTAGAGCCCAAAGCCGGATTGAGCGTTGCCATGCGGTACGCAATGTCTGCGAATAGGCTCAGCGTCCCACGATAGCCATCGCTCATAGAATGCATTCTATTGCGGTGATAAACACCTTCAGCAGTGGTGTATGTAAACACAAGTTGGTTAAGCTCGACGTCGTAGTCGACCATGGCGCCCTTGGTTGTCGCGGCGGCATCAAAGCAAGACGCGAGCGCCTTCTTAACCGCAGTGAATAAGGCACTCTCTCGCCTATTCTGCCATTCCCAAATCGATTGAGACTTAAACCACGCATTCATGCGGGCTTCATTCGCAGATGCCCGCAGAGCGCCCTCGTAACCGCGCGTTCTATTGGGCGTTGCTTTATCTTTTGACGCCGCTTGTTTCCACAGTCGATCAGTCCCGTAGCGGGCAAGAACAGGCAGAACGACTTCATTACCTTTACCGACAAGCTCTTGCAGGTGTTCGCCAGCATCAATCACACGTCCGGCATCGGCTTGCGTGGTGCGTCCCTTAGCACTCTTCAACGATCGCAGCCAGCCCACCTCTTCCCCCAGGACAATGCCCGATGCCTCAACTGACACCGGGTACTGGGACTGAATGTCGAACATGTCGCCCTGTTTGATAACCGCTCCGCGAGAATCATCTGGGACTATGCCCAGAGCTTCAGCGTTCTGAATTTTCTGGAACAACGTCCCCAGCGCAATGCAAGCTGCATCGAAAAGCGTGCTTTTACCCGTGCCGTTATCGCCGACCAAAACGGTAAGCTGACGATCGAATTCAATTGAATATGATTCGAACTTACGGAAGTTGGTTATCTTCAGTTTCTTAATTTGCAACGCAGCGTTAGCGAAGCTCACGATAGCCTCCCGTGAATTATGTTAGTAGCCAATCGAGTGGAAAATCGTGCGTCAATTCTCAGTTAGCAGCATTATAGCCAACCACTTCGGGCTTCAATTGTGAAGAGAAAAATGGGCGGGAGATAAGGCCTTTCGAGTCAGCGTTAGTGTAAGGATGTCGATGGCTAACCGCCAAACGCAAGCGACCCCTGTCTTAGAATCTGGAATTGCTACATAACTCATAAATCGTGGAGCCCGCAGAAACAGAGTAGCTCAACTTCGCATTTGTGAACAAAAAAGCCCAGCAAAAGCTGAGCTAATTAAACAAAAGGTGCTCCATGGCGGATTCGAACCGTCGACCTTGGGATTAGAAGTTTCTGCTAAGCCCGTGCCATGGAACCGCTAGCTGGCATTATACATTTTCGGGGCCGAAAAGCCACCCCTAGCCGACCTGCGCCGTCCCGTCCCTTGTGGGATGCAGAACGGCACTAGCGCGCCCCCTGCCATCAAATAAAAAGGCCCGCCCGGGATAACCCGAGCGGGCTGCGGCTAATGCCGGTTGATGCTCACGATGCAGAGCCCGATTGTCGCCACGGTGCCGCCGAAGAGCGAGCCGAGCGCGAACGCCAACGCGACCATGCCGTCACCTAGCCCCTCTGGGTGTACACGGCGCCCGATGCGGTGCCGACGGCGATCCAGCGCGTGTGGCCGGAGTAGCTGGTGTAGCGGCCCCAAACGTAGCCGCCTGACGTCACGAACGTGCCGTCGAGGTTGACGGTCTGGCCGCGATGGTAGCTGGCGACGACGCCGTAGCCGGTGCCCGCGCCGGAGCGGACGTTGAGCGTGCCCACCACGATGCGGTAGCGGCCGGCGGAACGGCCGGTGGATGCGGGGCGCGCCTGAGACGCGGCGGCGCCAACGCGAACGAGGTAGTCGTTCGGATCGTAGCCGCCGGTGGGCTTGCCGACAGCGACATAGCGGGTATAGCCGGAATAGCTCGTATAGCGTCCCCACACGTAGCCGTTGCTGATGCAGTACCAGTTGTCGAGCGTCACGGTCTGGCCGTAGCTATAGCCAGCCACGACAGTGCCGGACAGGGACGGCGAGGTACGGACATTCAGGCGACCGGTGTTGCAGCGGTAGGTGCCGCCGAAGCTCGTATCGGTCTTTGCCGTGGTGGTGGAAGAAGCCACGGTGCCGCCATTTCCATCAGTCGGCGCGATGGGAGCGACATAGCCGCTGCCGAGATAAGCGGCGACTGCCTGCTTGAACTCGTACCATGTCTTTCCGTACTGACGGAAATAGCCATTGGGATCGGTATGGTCGGAACCACCCCAGCGCTGGGCCGCCTCGTAGTGGGACAGCAGGCGGGACGTATCCCAGCCGTGAGAGCGAAGCTCGTCGCCCGCCCACTTCACGGCCTCGTTCCACTGCTTGGCAAAGTCGGCTGCATTGGTGGCATGGGCCAACTCGATGCCGATTGTATAGCCGTTGCCGTTGCCCACGTGCCAGCAGAGACGGTTCTCCGCGACCGTGTTGTAGACCGTGGAACCGTCGAGCTCCATGACGTGATGTACGGCGTAGGTGTCATCACGCGACCAAAGCAGCGTGTGGTTGTAGGCGCTGGCGCCCGGGTTCGCCGTCTCATGGATGACGAGGTAGGACGCATTGAGGTAGCCGTGGCCGCCGCTCACGTACTTGTCGACGCTCTGGTATGCCTCCGCGCCGCACGGGGCGGCAAGCGCCGCCACAAGGGCGAGGACAACGGCGAGAACGCTGCGCATCGGCAGCTTGCGCTTAGCCTCGGCACTAGTCTCCGTCATGGTCGCCACCCGCCTTCAGGCGCGCGGAGTCCACTGCCTGCTCGGCCGCGGCGTAGATGGCCGCGCTCGCAACCCCGCACACCGTGCCGATGGCGGCGACGGTCTGGTTGTCCGTGGCGATGCCGGCCACGCTGGTGGCGACGGAGCCCAAAAAAGCCGCCGCGCACAGCCAGAACTTGCGGCTCGTCAGCTTCTTGACGATCTCGTCTCTGGTCATTGATTCCTCCTCCTAATCGAGTACGGGCATGTTCATCGCGTCCGTGCACAGGCGCGTGCCGGTACCGTTGCCGCCCAGCCCGTGATAGGCGGCGTAGACGCTCTCCAGGTGGCGGCGCTCCTCGACGGTCAGGCCGTCCTGTGCCATCGCCCTCTCATGGATGCGCTGCAATTCGGCCCACAGCAGCGCGCGCATCCCGGCCTTCATGGCCTCTGACTCAACGCGCTCGCGTTCAGATTTCTCTGATACCTTCCGCCCCTGGGCCTTGACGGTAGCCACGACCGACGCGACGCACGTCGCCACGACGCACGAGACGATGTCGGTTATGACGATGGCCGCCAGTGATTCCACGCTCGGCCCTCCTTTCCTCTCGCTTTCCGCGCCATCCTGCGGGCGGCGTGAGATTGAGCCTCGCCGCCGCTACACGCAATAAATCCCAGACGTAACGCAGCGGGCTACCATGCGAAGCGTCTGGGATTTTCGAGAGATTGGACTGTTCAAAATGCTGTTTTCCGATGCCATCACCGAGTACATGGCCGACAAGGGCAAGCGTCTCCGCGCCACCACGCTGGAGGGCTACCGCAGCGCCATCCGCTGCCACCTGATGCCGCGGTGGGGCAAGCGCGAGATTGAGACGATCAGCTTTGAGGAGGTACAAGATTGGGTCGATTCGTTCGCCCTGCCAGGTGCCGCCGAGAAGGCGTACAAGACCTTCCGACAGATTTACCGCTGGGTGCTTCGCCGACATCAGCTGCGAATCTGGGACGTGACTCAGGGTGTGGAGCTGCCGAAGAAGCCGACCGCGCGCCGACCGACGCTCACTGCCGAGCAGGAGCGCGTGACGCTCAAGGCCATCGTCGGCCAGCCCTTCGAGGCCGCAGTCCTGCTCGGTGCCGCGCTGGGCCTGCGCCGCTGCGAGGCCTGCGCAGTGAGAATCGAGGATGTGGATTGGCGTAGCGGCTGGGTACATGTGCAGCGCGGCCTGCACGTGGTGGGCGGCGAGGTCATCGAGACCGGATGCAAGACCAAGCTGTCAGACCGCAAGCTGAAACTGCCGCGATTCGCGCTTGAGCGCTTGCGTGCCATCCGTGGGACGCGCAGGTCTGGTCGCCTGTGCCTGCTTGACCCCAACGCCGTCGCCCGCAAGTTCCGTGCGTTCTGCAAGCGGCTCGACCTGCCGCATGTGCCGATGACATGCCTGCGCCATAGTTGGGCGACGATCTCGCTTGAGCACGGAGCCGCCATCGAGGACATAGCCGTGGCGCTGGGACATTCGACCGTCAACACGGCGATGGCGCACTACCTGCAATCATTTCGCACAGTCGTGGCTAGGGCGAGCGATTCATACACGGCGGCGATGGAGATGTAGGGCATTCCGTATCCCGTGCGCCGAGAGTTTTTGTCGGTAACAAGATTGTGCGCTTCAGCAATACGAATTACACGATGCTTTGGGACAAGGCGGGCTTTGAGCGGGAGTTCGGGCGAGGCTTCGACAATTCCCGCGATTCCGTGTACGCGATGAACGGTGATGCGAGCTACGACTTCATGGTTTCCGGCGTGAATTTCTACCCGCGCGACGAGCGGCTCGTCGTCGCAATCAGCGGCGCACACACTGGTCCATTCCGAGTGAATTACATCGTTGTGCTTGGCTAGCATTCCGTATCCCAGTTCAAAAGCGGCTACGTGCGGAGGACCGTCGGCTCCGGCTACATCGAGTTCTGCCGCGTCGGCGGGATCGTCGTCATGAGCATGTACAACGTCACGGCCAAGGTCTCCGGCTCGTGGGGCACGGCGTTCGTCGACACGGTGCCCGAAGGCTTCCGCCCGAAGGACCAGCTGCGCCAGCGGTGCCAGGTGGCCAACACCGACGGCGACATGGCGAGCGGCCTGTGGGTTCAGCCGGGCGGCGCGATGTATATCGCCAACTTCGGCGGCACGGGCCTGTCAGGCTCCTACGCTTTCTCCTGTACGGCCTGCTGGCCGGCGGCCTAGAAGGCGTAGGAGATGCGGCACTCAGCCGAGTAGTCGGTCTAGATGAACCACGACGTCTCCCCGCAATTCCGGACGTTTCGGTTCGTTGCCGTCGCCACCTGCAGACCGGCCTCGCCGGTCAGGCCGTGGTCTGTACCTAAAGCACTATGAAGACTGCACTATATACTGAGGCATCGGCCATGAGGAACAGCTTGCCGTCCGTATAGTAAGC
>NZ_QROM01000028.1:0-14273 GCF_003474365.1 Collinsella sp. AF38-3AC | reverse complement strand
CATGCCGGGGGCTCCCAATGTTTTATGTCCTGCTCATATCGTCTCTGCCGGCATCTGGGGACACTCCTTGTAGTCGTTGGGGACGTTCTTGAATGACTAGTCGTTTAAGAGCGTCCCCAACGACTACTCCCTTTATGCTGCGGTGGAATAGGGACTAAATGGGAGTCTCAGAGGCCAAAAGAGTCCCTATTCCACCGCAACTTCATGGGGGCGTGCGACAATGCCCGTCGGAAAACATCTGCTGTCTTTGGGGGTCTATCTATGCTGTACGAGTTTTGTGCCGAGAACTTTGAGCGGGTGCCGGCGGCTATCGACGCCGGTGCAAAGCGCATCGAGCTGTGCGACAACCTCGCCGTCGGTGGTACCACGCCCTCGGCCGGCGTTATCAGCGCTACGGTCAGCTATGCTCACGAGCACGATGCGCGGGTGATGTGCATGGTCCGCCCGCGTGGCGGCGACTTTTATTACAACCAGGACGAGTTGCGTATGATGGAGATGGACCTGGGCCTTGCTGTGAGTGCGGGCGTTGACGGCTTGGTCTTTGGCTGCTGCAAGCCCTGCGCTGGCGGATGGGCGCTCGATGAACTTACGCTTGGCGCCCTTGTGATGGCTACGGGCTGCGCGACCGAGGAATGTAAGCGTGAGCCCATCGACATCACCTTTCACATGGCCTTTGACCAGCTCTCGCCCGAGGCTCAGCTTGATGCGATTGATGCACTTGCCGACTGCGGCGTTACGCGCATCCTGACGCATGGCGGCGCGGCCGGCGCGCCGATTGAGGACAACTTCGACCACCTGGCTCGTTTAATCGAGTATGCGGGCGATCGTTTGACCATCCTTCCTGGCGGCGGCATCACTACGGCAAATCGTGACGCGGTCGCGGCGGCATTGGGCGTGTCCGAGCTCCATGGCACAAGGATCGTACCGCTGGAGGTGTAGCCCGTGGCACTTGTATTCGATGTTCAGCAGGCGAGCGGCAAACCCGATGACAACCGTCGCCCCGGTACCGCGTGTCCCTTTTGCAACACGGAGGGGCTCACCAACATCATCCAGCGTGATGGTGACTGCATCTGGCTCGAGAATAAGTTTAAGACCTTGCGGGCCACTCGCCAGACCGTATTGATTGAGTCGTCCGACCACGACGCCGACCTGGTGACCTATGCGCCGGACGACCTGCATCATGTGATGCGGTTTGCCCTGGGCTGTTGGCAGCAGATGATTGATTCCCAACAGTACCGCAGTGTGCTCATGTACAAGAACAAGGGCCCGCTTTCGGGCGGCAGTCTGGTTCATCCGCATATGCAGATTGTGGGTTTGGAACAGGAAGACGGCTATGCGGCGCTGACACCAGCCAACTTCGAAGGCATTGATGTCTGGCAGCGGGGGAGGGTCGCGATCAGCATTTCAACCGAGCCGATTATGGGCTTCTTTGAGATCAACGTTTCGGCTCCACAGGGAATCGCCGCCAGCGACGACGCCCGCGACCTAGCCGAAGCTGACCTGTTTGCCGACGCAATCCAGGTGGCTCTTCGCTATATCCTGAACGAGCACCACGGTGGTCGCGCAGAGTCGTACAACTTGTTCTTCTACCACATGGACGGCCGGACCATTGCCAAGGCGCTGCCACGTTGGGTGGTTTCGCCCTACTTTGTCGGTTATCGCCTGGCCCAGGTCAATGCCGAGACCACGCTCGATATCGATGCTGAGCGCCTGCGCATGCATTTGGAAACGCTCACGTCGTAAGGCGAACATCCGCGTAATGCGGACAGTCTAGCGTGCCATGGCATCGCGGCCGGCCTCGACCCGCTTGCGCTGGGCGGCACGCTCCTCGCCGGTCAGGCGCTCAAAGAGGTGCCCGATAATTGAGGCTAACACCTGCTGAAACAGCGTGCCGCACATGACGGGGAATACCACTTCGCCGGGAAAATACTGCGTGGCGATGACGGCACCCGAAGAGATGTTGCGCATGCCGCAGGTAAAGCACATGGTAGTCGTCTCGCTATATGGCAGATGCAGTGCACGGGCGACCAGAAAACCGACGACAAAGCCGCTGATGGCGAAGGTCAAAATAAAGAGGGCGACTTCTATGCGCACCGCGTTCATGTGCAGCACGTACTCGCTCATGGCGGTGGAGTTGGACGCGATAACGCCCATCATCATGAACTTGCAGGCGGGTGAGAGCGCGGGGGAGAGCTTCTCGTGTCCCCATCCACGCGTGAGCTCGTTGATCACGATGCCGAGCACGGCGGGGATGGCGATCATAAAGGCCATGTCTTGCATCATGCTCGGCACATCGATCGAGACGGTGGCACCCAGCAAGAGCTTCAGCGTGAGCGGAATCGTCACAGGTGAGATGACCGAGGACGTCAGGATGATGGTGAGCGCGAGCGGGCCGTTGCCGCCGAACATGCTAATCCACATAAAGGCAGTGACTGCCACGGGCACGCTGTACTCGAGCACGATGCCGCAGACAAGGTTGGGGTTGGAACCAAAGAACAGTGATCCCATGGCATAAGCTGCTATGGGAATAAGCACCGCCGAGACGAGCAGCGCCAAAATCAAGTGCAGTGGACGGCGGAACACCTCGGCCACCTGGTGAAAGGTGTTGCTGAGCGCACCTTGGAACGTCATAAAGGCAAACAGGGCGGGAACGATGGGCTTGAGCACGCCGATCTGCTGGGGAAAGAGCACGCCGAGCGTCACGCAAATCGGAACGATGACCTGCATGTGCCCCGCGAGAAACTTGCCCAGTCCAACCCATTGCTTCATATGCTCTTGTGACTCCCTTTGCTCGTGAATCCGTTTTGAATGGATATGCTAGACGCTCGCATGCGTCCGTGCGTCAGAAACGCTTGATTATTTCGAGGCTATTACCGGCATCGTTTATCGAAACCGCGGCGTGCTGCGGCGATTGGCGTCCGCACTGCACGGTATAATAAATCCGTTCAACAGATCTGCCTGCCGAAGCGGGCATACACAGAGGACTCATCGCTATGAACCGTGAGAGGTATCGCGGCGACCTGCCCCTATCGGGGGTGGGTGCCTATGTCATCGCTTAAGACGACGCATCGCTGGGCGGTCGCTCAGCAAAACCCCGAGCTCGAAAAGGAGCTTTCGGCTGGCCTGGGCATACCCGGGTTGGTGGCGCGCATTATGGTTGCGCACGGCATTACATCCATCGAAGAAGGCCAGCTGTTTTTGACGCCTTCGCTCGATCGCGACTGGGCCGATCCACTTATTATCCCGGGCATGTCGGTCGTTGCCGACCGCGTCGAGCGTGCTATTCGCAACCACGAGCGCATCGCGGTCTTTGGCGATTTTGACGTTGACGGTATTACGTCGACCTGCCTGTTGACCGAGGCACTGCGCACGTTTGGCGCCAATGTCACACCATTCATCCCGCACCGCTTTGACGAGGGATATGGCCTTTCGCGCGCGGCGCTCGACCGCGTCAACGAGCTCGCCCAACCCAATCTGATCGTGACCGTTGATAACGGTATCGCGGCGAAGGAGGAGGTCTCCTATCTGGAGAGCCTGGGAATCGACCTGGTGGTCACGGACCATCACGAGCCCTCCGATCAGGTGCCGCAGGGCGTGCCCCTGACCGACCCTAAGCTTGAGAACGAGGGCCCCTCGCGCGAGCTTGCTGGTGCCGGTGTGGCGCTCAAGCTGGTGCAAGTCTTGGGCGAGCGTTTGGGCAAACCGTCGTATTGGCGTTCGCTGATCGAGGTTGCGGCGCTTGGCACCGTGTCTGACATGATGCCGCTGACGCCCGAGAACCGCGCACTGGTCGCCGAGGGCATCCAACAGATGCGCGTGACGGCTCGTCCCGGCTACATCGCGCTGGCAGCGCTCGCCAAGGCCGACCTCTCTAGCATTACGGCCGATGGCCTGTCGTTTTCGCTCATCCCTCGTCTGAATGCTGCCGGCCGCATGGCTGATCCCAAGCTGGCGCTCGACCTGCTGCTTGCCCGCGACCCCATCGAAGCGAGTGCGCTTGCCGCCGAGCTCGAGGAAATCAATCGCCAACGCCGCGAGATCGAGGCGGAGCTTACACGCGATGCCATGGCGAAGGTCGAGGAGACTTATGACGGCGGTCGCGCGATCGTCGTGGGCGGCGAGGGCTGGCACGAGGGCGTCAAGGGTATCGTAGCGAGCCGTCTGACCAACCGTTATCACGTGCCGGCGCTGCTGTTCTCGATCGAAGACGGTATCGCTCGCGGTTCGGGTCGCTCGGTGGGCAAGGTCAACCTGTTCGACGCCGTCGAGCGTTGCTCCGACCTGCTGATTCGTCGCGGCGGGCATGCCGGTGCGGTGGGCGTGACCATCGAGGCATCCAAGCTCGACGAGTTCCGTCGTCGCCTTTCCGCCGTGCTGTCCGAGCTTCCCGCCGAGGACTTTGAGGACACTGACGAGGTTGCCGCCACCGTTGACCTCTCCGAGCTGAATATTGAGACCATCGAGCAGATCTCCCGTCTTGAGCCGTTTGGCCAGGGCAACAAGGTGCCGCTGTTGGCGGCCGAGGGCGTGACAATGTGCGATCGCGCCGTGGTGGGCAAAACCGGCGAGCACATGCGCTTCGTGGCGACCGATGGCGCCGCGAGTGTGCCGGCTATTATGTTCCGCGTGCCGCAGATCGATAAGCTCATCAATTGCGATAGCGCCGTCGATTTGGTGTTCGAGGCCGTGGCCGAGCATTGGCAGGGACGCGTGAAGCCCAAGCTCATGATCAAAGATGTCTTGGTGCGCGATACCACGGCGCCCAATATCGACGATCCGGCGTGCGAGCTTCGTCGTGGCGTGCGGCCGGCGGACTTAGGCCCGCGCCTGGAGTCGCGTAAGCGCGAGACGCTTGCCCAGCTTTCCTATACCGAGCTCACGCGCTCGCTCATTCACAGCTTTATCGGATCGAACCAGCCGCACCGCGCACAGGTTGAGGCACTCGATGCCTTGGCCGACCACAAGAGCGTCTTGGCCGTTATGGGAACGGGCCGCGGCAAGTCTCTCATCTTCCATGTACATGCCGCGCGTGAGGCGGTGCTTCGCGGACGTGCGAGCATCTTTGTCTATCCGCTGCGTGCGCTCGTTGCCGACCAGGCCTATCACCTTTCTTCGACGATGGCAGCGCTTGGCATTGGTGTTGGCGTGCTGACCGGCGAGACCGTGGAGGCGGCGCGCGATGACGTGTTTGCCGGTTTGGCTTCGGGCCGCACCGGCATCGTGCTCACGACGCCCGAGTTCCTGTCCATTCACCGCGATCGCTTTGCGCGTTCGGGGCGCATCGGTTTTGTCGTTATCGATGAGGCGCATCATGCCGGTCTTGCCAAAGGTGGCGACCGGAGCGCGTACCTCGACATGCCCGATATTCTCAAAGCGCTAGGCGATCCCGTTGTCATGGCGGCAACGGCTACCGCGACGGCTCCGGTCGTGGCAGAGCTCGCTCGCGTATTGCCCATTACCAGCACGGTGGTTGACGAGACCGTGCGCGAGAACCTGCAACTCGAGGACGATCGCGACCTCGCAAGCCGCGAAAATCGCCTGGTGTCGATTGTGGCGACGGGGGAGAAGACCGTTATCTACGTCAATTCGCGCGACCAGTCCGTGGCACTTGCCAAGACGCTGCGCAAGCGCGTGCCAGACTGTGCGACCCATATCGCGTTCTATAACGCCGGGCTCGCGCGTTCCGATCGCCGCCGCGTCGAGGAGGCGTTTCGAGATGGCAGCCTCAGCTGCATCGTCTCGACCTCGGCCTTCGGTGAGGGCGTGAACCTGCCCGATATCCGACATGTCGTGCTCTACCATATGCCGTTTGGCGCGATTGAGTTTAACCAGATGAGCGGCCGTGCCGGTCGTGACGGACAGCCCGCTGTGATTCATCTGCTCTATTCGTCGCGTGACGCCCGTATTAACGAGCGCCTACTCGATTGCTACGCGCCCGAACGCGATGAGCTCGTCACGCTCTATCGAGCGCTGCAGACCATGTGGCGCTCCAACCGCGGCAAGACGGGGGACGATTCATTCTGCGCAAGCAATATCGACATTGCGCAGATGTGCCTTGCAATCGACGCGCGCACGCCGGTCGATGAGCGCTCGGTGGAAAGCGGCCTGGGAATCTTCGAAGAGCTTGGTTTCTGTCGCGTTTCGGGGTTTGACGACACCCGTCGCATCGCGATGGCCGAAAACCCTGGCCGCGTGCAATTGAGCAGGTCAATTCGCTATTTGGAGGGCTTGCGCTCGCGCATGGAGTTCTCGGCTTTTCGGAGCTGGGCGCTCGATTCGTGTGCTTCTGATATGCTAGCCAAAGTTAACCGCCCGATCGTACCACGGGCCTAGGGGAAGGGGACCTCGATGGATGCCGCAGCCCGTACCGCCCATGATTCCACCCTCCAGCCTTTTTCTGAGATGGAGCACTATAAGCATGCCGATGAGCTGCCGCCCGAGATTATGGCGGACAGTTACGACAAGCTGGAGCGTCTGTGCCTCAAATATATGAATGAGGATGACTTCTCCATGGTGGAGCAGGCCTACTGCTTTGCCGCCGAGAAGCATTGCAACCAAAAGCGCCGCTCGGGTGAGATGTACATTAACCATCCCGTCGAGGTGGCCATCATTCTGGCTGATCTCAAGATGGACTGCGATGTGGTGTGCGCCGCGTTGCTGCACGATACCGTCGAGGACACCGAAACCTCGCTTGCCGACGTTTCCGGCCTGTTTGGCGAAACCGTGGCAGAGCTCGTCGACGGCGTGACCAAGCTCACCAACATCGAAGTCGACAGCATGGACGAGAAGCAGGCGCTTACGCTGCGCAAGATGTTCCTTGCCATGTCCAAGGACATTCGCGTCATCATCGTCAAACTCGCCGACCGCCTGCATAATATGCGCACGCTCGCCGCCCTGCGCGAGGACCGTCGCCTGTTTAAGGCACGCGAGACTATGGACGTGTACGCGCCCCTGGCCGACCGCCTGGGCATGAGCTCTATTAAGTGGGAGCTCGAGGATCTGTCCTTCTTCTATTTGGAGCCCGACGCCTACCAGCGCATCGCGCGCATGGTGGCAGAGTCGCGTGAGGTTCGCGAGCGCTATCTGGCCGAGACTATCAAGACGCTCACCGATGAACTCAACCGCATTGGCCTGGAGGGCTTCCAGATCAACGGCCGCTCCAAGCACTATTGGTCCATTTACCAAAAGATGAAGCGCAAGGGCAAGGAATTCTCCGAGATTTACGACTTGGTGGCGCTGCGCGTCATCACCCATTCGGTGCGCGATTGCTATTCCACGCTCGGTGCGGTGCATACGCTGTGGCACCCCATGCCCGGTCGCTTTAAAGACTATATCGCCATGCCCAAGGTCAATAACTACCAATCGCTTCACACGACGGTTATCGGCCCCACGGCCCGCCCGCTCGAGATTCAGATTCGAACCTACGAGATGCATGAGCAGGCCGAGTACGGCATTGCCGCCCACTGGCTCTATAAGAAGTCGGGCGGATCGTCTGCTTCAAAGACCAATGATGCCCAGCGTCTGGACGACCAGATTAACTGGCTCAAACATTCGCTCGATTGGGCTGCGTCTGATGAGATCACCGACGCCAAGGAATACCTGCATTCGCTGAAGGTCGACTTGTTTGACCAGGAGATTTTTGTCTTTACGCCCAAGGGCGAGGTCATGGCGCTTCGCGCCGGCTCAACACCGCTCGACTTTGCCTACGCCGTTCATACCGAGGTCGGCAACCACTGCGTCGGCGCTAAGATCAACGGTGCGGTGGCGCCGCTCACGCACGAAATCAAGACGGGCGACCGCGTTGAAATCCTGACCAACAAGAGTTCCAAGCCGTCGCGTGATTGGCTCAAGATCGTTAAGACACCTTCCGCCAAGTCAAAGATCCGCCGCTATTTTGCCGCCGCGACCAAGGACGACGACGCTGCCGCCGGCCGCGATATACTGGCCAAGGACCTGCGCAAGCGCGGGTATGGCATCTCTACGCCACGATCCACGCGTGCGCTCAACGCCGTGGCGGAGCAGTTTAACTACAAGCAGCTCGAGGACCTGTTTGCCGCCGTCGGTGCGGGCAAAGTCGCCCCGCGCGCTGTGGGTAACAAGGTCGAGCAAATCTTGGACCCCAAGCCCGAGGAGCAGATCACCAAGGCCGAGGCCATTGCCGAGGTCGTGAAGCAGCCTGCGCGCGGATCAAACCGCAAGCCACAAAAGCGTGGCAAGAGCGCCAGCAACGGTATCATCGTCAAGGGCGAGAGCAACAGCGGTCTGCTGGTCCGTTTGGCGCATTGCTGCAATCCGGTGACGGGCGACGACATCGTCGGCTTCATCACGCGCGGTCGTGGCGTTTCGGTGCATCGCGCCAATTGCCCCAACGTCAAGGGTCTTATGGAGCATCCCGAGCGCATGATCGAAGTGGAGTGGGACGGCGCTGCCGATACCCTGTTCCAGGTTGAGATCGTGGTCGAGTGCCTGGACCGCATGGGCCTTCTCAAGGATGTCACCATTGCCATTGGCGATGCGGGCGGCAATATCCTTTCTGCCGCCACGTCGACCAACCGCGAGGGTATTGCAACCCTGCGCTTTATGGTCGAGATTTCGGACGCGAGTGGTCTGGATCCGCTGCTGGCTTCCATCAGCAGTGTCGACTCGGTCTATGACGCACGCCGTCTGATGCCGGGTGAGGGTGGAGCTCAGCTCAAGCGCCGCGTTTAGTCGCGACGAACGTGCCACATTATCGATATTCGCTACACTCGAGGCATCGTTTGATGCCTCGAGTTCTATAGAGAGGAGAGGGATATGAGCGCTGCGTCCTTGGATTTAACTCCCAAAGGATCGGTCGAGATCGAGACGCTCGTAAACGGTCCCATTCAGACCAACAGCTATGCTGTTATTTCGGACAATGAGTGCGTGATTATCGACCCCGCATGGGAAGGCGAGCGCCTGGTGGAGCATATTCGAGCCGAGCATCCCGGTGTACGCGTGCTTGGCGCCGTATGCACTCATGGCCATGCCGATCATGTTGGTGGTGTTGCCGGCGTACGAACCGCCGTTGGCGAGGGCTGCCAGTATGAGCTGTGTGCTAAGGATGTGGCGGTGCCGTATGCGAATATCGAGGAACAGCGAGCTATGTGGGGCATTGAGACGCCCGACCCCGGGGAGCCGACGCGCCTGCTCGCCGAGGGCGATGCTATTGAGGTGGGCGATATCTGCCTGCAGGTGATCGAGACGCCCGGGCACACACCGGGTGGCATTGTTTTGTTCGCTGCCACCGAGCAGGGAAGCATCGCCTTTGTTGGCGACACGCTATTCCCGGGCAGCCACGGCCGTACCGACCTTTCCGGCGGAGACGAGGCTGCGATTCTGCGCTCGCTCTCCAAGCTCGCCCGGCTTCTCCCGCCCGATACCGTTTGCCTAACCGGCCATGGCGCTTCGACCACCATGGCACGCGAGCTCATGCAGAACCCTTTCATGCAGATGTAGCTTAATAGTCGGCTTCTAAAGCACGAGAAGCGCCCAAACGTCAAGCTATTTTTCTCCAACGGGTCGATTCCGTAGCGCAAACGGTCAAAAAAGTCTGTTTGGACGATATTCGTGAACAAACGAACGTTTATGCTCGGGTACGCCGTGGTAAAATCTCAGGCGTTATCGGAGCAACCTTACAGGAGGTTTCTTTTATGCTCGTCAACGCAGCAGACATGCTCAAGAAGGCCGAGGCCGGCAAGTACGCTCTCGGTGCCTTCAACACCAACAACCTCGAGTGGACCCTGGCTGTGCTCCAGGCCGCCGAGGAGGCCAAGTCTCCGCTGATCCTTCAGTGCACCGCTGGTGCCGCTAAGTGGATGGGCGGTTTCAAGGTCTGCGCCGACATGGTCAAGGCTGCCGTCGAGGCCACGGGCGTTACCGTTCCCGTCGCCCTTCACCTCGATCACGGTTCTTACGAGGACTGCTTCAAGTGCATCGAGGCCGGCTTCACGTCCATCATGTATGACGGCTCTCACGAGGAGACCTTCCAGCTTAACCTCGACCGCACCAAGGAGCTCGTTGAGCTTGCCCACTCCAAGGGCATGTCCATCGAGGCCGAGGTCGGCGGCATCGGCGGCACCGAGGACGGCGTGACCTCCAACGGCGAGCTCGCTGACCCCGCTGAGTGCAAGCAGATTGCCGACCTGGGCGTTGACTTCCTCGCCTGCGGCATCGGCAACATCCACGGCGTGTATCCTGCCGACTGGGCTGGCCTTTCCTTCGAGCGTCTGGGCGAGATCAAGGCCCAGACCGGTGACCTGCCCCTCGTTCTGCACGGTGGTACCGGCATCCCCGAGGATCAGATCAAGAAGGCCATCTCCCTGGGCATCTCCAAGATCAACGTCAACACCGACCTGCAGCTCGTTTTCGCCAAGGGCGTCCGCGAGTACATCGAGGCTGGCAAGGATCAGCAGGGCAAGGGCTTCGATCCCCGCAAGCTCCTCAAGCCTGGTCGCGATAACATCGTTGCCCGCACCAAGGAGCTCATGGAGGAGTTTGGCTCCGTCAACAAGGCGTAAGTAGCGGTTTAACTTTCCCGCCGGAGGCCCCATTCGCCCTACGCTTTTCCCTTGCGCTCACCTGGCTTTGCCAGAAGTCGCGCAATGGGAAAAGCTCCGGGCGAACGGGGCTTCCTTCGTTAACTCGCTACAGGGTTACAGGGCTGAGATAATTGAATTGATACCGTTTATCGGTGTTGAGGGCTCCTTGGTTGGGGGCTTTGTTTTTATGTCGGTACAATGGGCTCAGGTTGTCGTTCTACTTGGGAGTGGTTATGGCTGTTATTGATATTTTGCCTGCCGACGGGAAGGTTGTTGCCGAGGGTCCCGTTGGGTGCTCTGTTGAGGTTTGCGACGATGATTTCCGTCATCTCGATATCGGATTGCCGCCTGAGATTCTTCGTCTCAAGGATGCTGGATATCTGACACAGGCGGTTGCGGCTTGCGATCGTCTTTTGAAGCAGAATCCTGATCCCTCGTTTGCCGCCTGCGTTCGTGCCGAGCGGTATCGCATGATCGAGACGCCGCTTCATTTTTCGGTGTCGCGTGATCGGGCTATTGAGATGATCCGCGAGGAATGGCCCGAGTTTACCGATAAGCAGTTTGACGACCTGATTGACCGCAAGCGTATCGATTGGCGTTTTATCGATGGCGAGCTATTCGTCCTCGACAATTTCCTTGATTCCTTGCGCGTGTATCCCAAGGAGGTTCCGGGCCTGCGCCCCGATCCTACGGATAGCATTGCGCTGCGCAACCAGATGCTCGAGGAGATGGAAACGCAGGGCGGCCTGTCTCGCACCATTACGCTTAAGGCGTGCGTGTCTGTCCCCGGGGCTTTGGAAGGAGAGGCCGTTCGCGCGTGGCTTCCCGTTGCCGCTGCCTGCCGCCAGCAGTCTCAGATCGAGATTCTTGATATGACGCCGGAGGGGGTCATTGCCCCTGCGAACGCCTTGGCGCGTACCGCTTCGTGGGTCTCCTCGACCGATCGCTCGTTCTCGGTGATCTATCGTTATCAAATCGATGCCGCTTATCACGATATCTATGGGGGTGCGCTTCCGGCGCATCCGTGTATGGACACATCGCTGCCCGAGGACATTTCCGAGGACCGTCCACACATTGCGTTCACGCCGTATCTGCAGCAGCTGACTGAGCGTGTCGTTGACGGGCTCGAGGACCAGCTCGATCGAGCTCGGGCTATCTATGATTACTTGACGCTGCATATCGACTATCGCTATCAGCCGCCGTATCTGCTTTTGGGCTCCATCGCCGATGACTGTGCGCATTCGCTTCGCGGTGATTGTGGCGTTATGGCGCTCACGTTTATCACCATGTGCCGCATTGCCGGTGTGCCCGCCCGCTGGCAGAGCGGCCTGTACGTTGCGCCCGACTCGGTGGGGCCGCATGACTGGGCGGAGTTTTATACGCCGCAGACTGGCTGGCTCAACGCCGATGTCTCGTTTGGTTCCTCGGCGCGTAGGATGGGGGAGGAATGGCGCCGCCGCCACTATTTTGGTAACCTCGATCCGTGGCGCATGGTGGCAAATTCCCGGTTCCAGGCAGGGTTTGAACCCGTCTTCGACGGTATGCGCGAGGATCCCTATGACAACCAGATGGGGGAGGTCTCGGTCGACGGACGCGGGTGCCGTCGGCGCGAGATGCTCCGTTCGGTCGAGCTCATCGAAATGTTCGAAGTTCCATTTTCGGACTAATCAACAGAAAGCTGTGATAAACTAACTCACGCATTACGTGCCCGAGTGGCGGAATTGGCAGACGCAGTGGACTCAAAATCCACCGTTGGCAACAACGTGCGAGTTCGAGTCTCGCCTCGGGCACCATACATGCAAGTGAGCGTTCAAGGGGGCTAAGGCCCCCTTTTTCGTGTACGTAATGTGATAACGCGCTGGACGTGTTATTATCGCCAAGGCGTTGTTCCCGCAATGCCCTAAAGAGGAACCAGAGGGTTCCCACCTTTTGGCGCCAATGAGCAGCTGACTGGTCATACAACTTAGATTCACTTCCTCAAATCGAGGATGTCTATGTGTACGACCTGGTTGCAAAGAAGCGCCGGGTTATTTTTTTATGAATGGAGGTAGGGAAAATAGCTAAGTCTGATGACACCCGCATCAACGACGAGATCACTGCATCTTCGTGCCGTTTGATTGGCGTCGATGGCTCTCAGCTCGGCCTGTTCGCCATCCGCGATGCCCAGCGCGTCGCCGACGATCAGGGTCTCGACCTGGTCGAGATTGCTCCCAACGCGGAGCCACCGGTCTGCAAGGTCATGGACTACGGTAAGTTCAAGTACCAGCAGGCCATGAAGGCCAAGGCCGCTCGTAAGAACCAGTCCAAGGTCGAGGTCAAGGAAATGAAGTTCCGACCCAAGATTGACGTTGGCGATTACGAGACCAAGAAGGGCCACGTTCTGCGTTTCCTCAAGAAGGGCGCACGCGTTAAGATCACCATCATGTTCCGCGGCCGTGAGATGGCTCACCCGGAGCAGGGTCTTAACGTTCTCGAGCGTCTCGCCGAGGATCTCAAGCCTTACGCTACGGTCGAGTCCAAGCCTAAGATGGAAGGCCGTAACATGCTTATGCTGCTCGCCCCGATTAAGGGCGCCTTCGATGAGGATAAAGCGGCAAGCGATACCAAGTAACTAGTGTTCTGTAACCGATTAAGGAGTATTTCATGCCTAAGATGAAGTCCCACAGCGGCACCAAGAAGCGTTTCCGCAAGACTGGTACCGGCAAGCTTATGCGCGCCAAGGCTTTCAAGAGCCACATCCTGAGCAAGAAGTCCACCAAGCGCAAGCGTGGCTTCCGCAAGGAGACCGAGATCGCCGCTGCCGACCGCAAGGTCATTAAGTCGCGTCTCGCCTAAGTTCGCGTTCCCTTTTTTCGTTTTACCGTCTAGGAGTTGATAGAACATGGCACGTATTAAGCGCGCTGTTGCCGCCAAGAAGAAGCGCCGTACCGTTATGCACCGTGCGAAGGGTTACTACGGTGCCGCTTCGCGTACTTACAAGCATGCTAAAGAGCAGGTCCAGCACTCCCTGCAGTATCAGTATCGTGATCGCCGCAACAAGAAGCGCGAGATCCGTTCTCTCTGGATCACCCGTATCAACGCTGCCGCTCGCCTGAACGACATTTCTTATTCTCAGTTCATGCACGGCCTGAAGGTTGCCGGCATTGAGCTCGACCGCAAGGTCCTGGCTCAGATGGCTTACGAGGACATCGAGTCCTTCAACGAGCTGGCCACCATTGCCAAGAAGGCTCTCGAGGCCTAATAGATTCTCTTGAATCGCTAGGGGAGTGTCGCGTTGTGCGCGGCGCTCCCTCTTTTTATCTGAAGCGCGGTTTACATTGCTAAAAGCGCGGGTAGATAGACACCTACAGGTGACCGATCTCTATATATTCCTGAACCAAAGGGTCATCATCTGATACGTGCGGAAGATTCGCACCAGTCTTTCTATTAGCTATAGAAGGCGATATGTTGTGTAGGACTTGTGAAGAGTGGAATTGACGTCCCACAGGGCTTCGCGGTCTGGCAATATATCTCCTTGCCGCGCGGCCCGGTGGAACCGGATGAGCCGCGGGGCGTGCACCTTGAGAACCGGATACTGCGAGGATGGACACACCAGTTGTGTCGCATCCGGGCAGACATCGAACCATTTGAAATGGTCTGACTTGGATTTGTTTTTCGCAAGGCCGCCGAGAGGCGGCCCCGAGAAATTCCTTTTCCTATCAAACAGAACCATAT
>NZ_QROM01000027.1:0-15385 GCF_003474365.1 Collinsella sp. AF38-3AC | reverse complement strand
GACTTTCATGCCGGGGGCTCCCAATGTTTTATGTCCTGCTCATATCGTCTCTGTCGGCACTTTGGGACACTCCTTGTGTCGACTAGTCATTTAAGAACACCCAACGACTACCTCGTTTTCGTAACCTTTCCGCAACAATTTGCCCTTCGTACCGCTCGCCTCCGCCCACAACGCCTCCTGCGCTACACTTAGTCGCACTGTGGCGCTGCTGCGCCGCACCCGAAACAAGGGAGACCCTCATGAAGAATACTCAGCTGCTGCTGATTAACGATATGTGCGGCTACGGCAAGGTCGCGCTTTCCGCCATGCTGCCGGTACTGTCGCACATGGGCTACCGTATCCATAACCTGCCGACGGCGCTCGTTTCCGACACGCTCAACTACCCCAAGTTCTACATCCACGACACCACCGAGTACGTGCGCCAAAGCCTCGCTATCTGGGAGGAGCTCGGCTTTGAGTTCGACGCCATCTCGACCGGCTTTATCGTGACCGAGGAAGAGACGCGTATCATCTCGGACTTTTGCCACCGCCGCGCGCAAAAGGGCACCAAGGTATTCGTCGACCCCATCATGGGCGACAACGGCAAGCTCTATGCGGGCGTGCCCGAGTCCACGATCGGTCTCATGAGGCACCTGCTCGAGTGCGCCGACTACGCGGTTCCCAACTACACCGAGGCCTGTCTGCTCACCGATACGCCTATTGCAGAGCAAATCACGCCCGACGAGGCCCGCGTTCTTGTGAACGCCGTGCGTGAGCTGGGTGCTAAGTCGGTGGTCATTACGAGCGCTGTGGTCGATGGTGCGAATGCTGTCATCGGTTACGACCATGTGGCGGGGGAGTACTTCACGATTCCCTTTGAGCTCATTCCGGTCTATTTCCCGGGCACGGGCGACACGTTCTCGGCGGTGCTCGTCGGCCGCGTTATGGCAGGCTGGAGTCTGCAGCGCGCGACGACCGATGCCATGCGCGTGGTGGCCGAGCTTATCGAGCGCAATGCCGACCAAGAGGACAAATCGGCCGGCCTGCCCATCGAGGCCTGCCTGGATGTGATCAACCATGAGTAACGCTGGCGAGAACGGTGCCAGGCCTGCGGGCGGGGGCAAGCCGCTCGGCGCGCCGCGTGGCAAGCGGCCGCGTATCCGCGTGAGTTGCGTGGACCAGCTGGGGGCGTGCCGCTGCCACCACGGTCACAAGCCGGGCGACGTCTTTGACTTTGACCGAGACCGCGGCAAGATGTGCGCCATGGCCTGCCATGTGGGCTTTCCCTATATCGACATCCTACGCTACGGCGGAACCGTGCCTGGCAACGAGCCCGGTACGGCGAAGTTTTGCTGCCCCGAGGTCGATACGTTAAACGTCTGGCTCGCCGAAATCGTCGACGAATAGCCAACCGGCCAAATGTGACAAAGGGACAGCCCCTTTGTCACCTTGTGGTTGCTGGCGAGTAACCGAGCGAGGATTATCTCCCGTCGAAATATCGAGCGTGGATTTTCTCCCGTTTTGGGCGCAATTTCGCGCTCAAAGTGGGAGATAGTCCTCGCTCGATTTGTATGCGAGAATCCCGACCTCACTTATGCCCATGCTTAGGCGCACGCGTCGTTGTTCTGTATGCGAGTAAGGTTAAATTTCTGCATTTCATCCGATTTAGGCGCTAAAAATCTCTGCATTTCATTGATAATGGTCGATATAAATATCTGCATTTCATTTATCGAGGCGATGGGAGAGCTTATGTTGCGCAGGAAAATCGCTGATGAGCTTGATTGTTGGCAGAGATCCATTGAACGAAAGGCGTTGTTCGTCACGGGTTCTCGCCAAATCGGTAAGAGCTACTCGATTCGCGAGTTCGGTAAGTCAAACTACGCAACCTATATCGAGCTCAATCTCGCGGAAAACCGCCAGGCAAAAGACGCCCTTCTCGGGGCGAGGGATGCTGATGACTTCATCAGCAGGGTGACGCTTCTCACGGGCAAGTCGATAGCGCCGGGCAAAACTCTCGTATTTATCGATGAGGTGCAGGAGGCGCCGGACATCATGACGATGGCCAAGTTCCTTGTCGAGGACGGCCGTTGTCGCTGGGCATTCTCGGGGTCCATGCTTGGGACCCAATTCAAGGGCGTCAGGTCTTATCCCGTGGGGTACGTCCATGAGCTCAGGATGTTCCCGCTGGATTTTGAGGAGTTCAGCTGGGCGATTGGGGTGAGCGAAGAGGCGAGGCGCTCGATTCGCGATGCGTGCCGCAACGAGACGCCGGTTCCTGGTTATATTCACGACGCAATGATGGCAAACTTTAGGACCTATATCGTCGTTGGCGGTATGCCGGAGGTCGTGCAGCGATTCCTCGACACGCAGGGTGATCTGGCGTCCGTCCACCAGCTTCAGTCCGAGCTGAACGGGCAATACCGTCGGGATATCTCAAAATACGCGAACGGACGCGCACTTCAGGTGCAGAGCATCTTCGACCAACTGCCTGTCATGTTGGAGGGCGAGAACAAGCGTTTCGTGCTCAACTCCATAGATCCCAAGGCGCATTACGAGAAATACCAGCGAGATTTTGTCTGGCTTGTCGATGCCGGCGTCGCTCTCAAGACCGACATTGTGACCGAGCCCAAGTCCCCCCTGCTTAAGACGGCGCGGCCGTCCCAGTTCAAGCTGTACCAGTCCGATGCCGGGATGCTGATGGCCCGCTATCCCGTCGGGGTCGCTCAGGCGGCGTACCTCGACAGCAAAGAGCCCAACCTCGGCGGCGTGTACGAAAACGTAGTGGCCCAGCAGCTGGCTGCTCAAAATCGCCAGCTTTACTACTATCAGACAAAAAAGCGAGGCGAAGTGGATTTTGTGGTCGACGGCCCGGATGGAACGGCTGTTCCGATCGAGGTTAAATCGGGCTCCTATTACCATGCGCACGCTGCGTTGAACCATGTGCTTGAAACGGCCGAGTATGGCGTAAAGCGCGGGATTGTTTTCTCGAGAGGCAACGTTGAGCGCGACGGCGCCGTTCTCTATCTGCCTCTGTATGCGACTTGGGCCCTTTCGGATGTTTTGGGCGACTCCCATGCCGAGGGGATAAAGTTGGAGGTCAAACCTGTCTAGGGCCAGTTCCGAATGCCCGGCAACGAGCCCGGTACGGCCAAGTTCTGCTGCCCCGAGGTCGATACGTTAAACGTCTGGCTCGCCGAGATCGTCAACGAGTAATCGAGCGAGGATTTTCTCCCGCCAAGATAACGAGGGTGGATTATCTCCCGTTTTGGACGCAGTTTCGCGCTCAAAGTGGGAGAAAATCCACGCTCGATTTGTATGCGGGAGAAAATCCTCGCTCGCTGCATGTCGATGGTGCGGTTCGTGTGCTCGCGAGCCTACAGTTGTTCGAGCAGCGCGATGCAGCCGGCGAGCACATCACGGTAGGTAGCATCGAAATTGCCGGTGTACCAGGGATCGGCCACGTCGCCGGGGCGCTCGGTCCAATCGAGCAGGCGCGAGATCTTGCCGTCGGGGTCCTTGCCAAAGATGCAGTACAGGCCGCGGGCGTTTTCGTCGTCCATATAGACAATGTGGTCCCAGTCACCATACTCCGCGCGACGCACCTGGCGCGCACGGTGGGCAACGACAGGAATCCCGACTTCGCGCAGCTTGGCGACCGTGCCATGATGCGGCGGGTTGTCGATCTCCTCGGTTGAGGTTGCAGCGGAATCGATGACAAACTCCGCCTCGCGCCCAGCGCGGCGCACGAGCTCGGTAAGCACCGACTCAGCCATCGTCGAGCGACAAATGTTCCCATGACAGATAAACAGTACACGTTGCATACGCGGCTTCCTTTCGATCGCCATCATCGAGCTCGAGTATCGCATCTGCGCTTACGCCCTCGCCCGCTTGCGCTCCCAGCGAGCCAACTTAATCGTCACCAGCGTAAGCGCCCAGGCCACAAGCGAGAACGCGGCACCAACCGCGCCAACGTAGGAAATGCCAACGCTGCTTACCACGGCGCCGCCCACTGCAGTGCCAAATGAGATGCCGACATTAAACGCCATAGGCTCAACCGAACTTGCGAGTACCATCGACTTGGGATGGCGGCTGCGCGCCACGTCCATAAAGTGCGTGATGCATGACACCGAGAACAGGTACATGAGCAGCGCTAGGCTAAAGACAAAGACCAGCGCGAGCGGCATGGTGTCGCCCACGGCAAACAGCCCGAGTGACGCCGCAGCCTGCAGCACAAACGTCACAAGCAGCGCCTTCATGCCAAAGCGCGCGTCGATCCATCCGCCCAGGATGTTCGAGATCAGGCAGAACACGCCGTAGGCCATAAGCGTGGTGCTCGCCTGAACAGTGCCCATGCCCAGCACCTGCTCAAGATAAGGCGTCACGTAGCCGTAGAACACATAGACCGATCCCACGCCAAACAAGAAGATGAGCATGCCGGTGATGATGCTCGGTTCGCGTAGAAGCCCCGCCTGCTCGCGAAAGGTGGCAGGCTCGTCGGTTTGCCCAGCGCGCGGCATAAACGCCACGAGCGCTCCGCAGATCAGAACGGCAAAGGTCAGCGTGCCGTACATGGCCACGTGCCAATCGAGCGTGTCGGCCACGAACTTGCCGATCGAAGTGACAAAGACCATTGCCACGGAAAACGCGCCATATACCACCGAGATGGCAAGCGAAGTTTGCTGCGGGGACAGCAGCTCGGGGATGTACGTCACGCCCACGGCGAGCAGCGCGCCCGAGACGGATCCCAGGACAATGCGCGAGATAAACAGTACCTGGAAGTTGGGCGCCAACGCCATGACCAGGTTGCCGAGCACAAAGACGATGCTGTAGCACACGAGCAGCTGGTAGCGGCGGAATCGCCCCGTGCTGAGCGCAAGCACCGGCGTAGCGATGGCGTAGACGAGCGCGAACACGCTGATGAGCTGGCCCGCGGTGGCAAGCGAGATGCCGAGCTCCGTCGCCAGGTCGCTTTCGATGCCGATGACCACGAACTCGGAGCAGCCGAGCGAGAATCCCAGCAGCACGAGCAGCGCCAGGCAGAGCTTGCTGCGCGCGGGGGAGAGCGCGGCGGCGGTTGACTTACTTTTAGGCGTGGTTGCGGCGATCAAGGTTGTCACTCCAATGTCGCATGAATAAGCGGGATTCAATCCCTGCAACTCTAACAGAATGTGACAAAGGGACAGTCCCTTTGTCACATTCGCGGCGTGGCTGCCGCCCAAACCGTCACAACATTCGATGAAAAGCTCGAAAACGAGGAAAAGCGTCGAATGTTGTGATGGTTTTCCTATCTGTGCCGGCGAGCCGCCGTGCCGTCTGGGGGTATAAAACTAGCAAGTGTTTATTTGCGAGGCCTAAGGGGCGCCCCGTATGGATATCGATAACTTTGAATGGTGGTACAGCGAGGGTGAGGCTCCGGACGAGGAGTGGGACGAGCCTGCGCCGCGTGACGTGTCGATCGACGAGGACGAGACTGGCAACGACGTCGCCGCCGACTCGGACGCCGCCCTCGGCCCTGTCGATCCCCTGACCTTCGAACAAGCTTGGGCACAGGCCGAGGCGGACGAGGCCAAAGCCGATGCTACGGCCACGCTCGGCGAGCCAGCCGACATGTCGATCTCGCCGGCAAAGACCCCGCAGCCGCGCCACACCATCGACCCCGACAGCACGGCATCCTTCAGCATTCTCGACGTGCCCTCGCAGGGTGCCCAGGCGCTCGCGCCCACACGTCGCCCCAATCTGTCTCACGAGGAAGATGCGGGACGTCGCTCGCCGCTTGGCCCCATCCTTATCGCCTTCATGGCCGGCGTTATCGCATGCTCGGTAATTGGTAGCGTTTGGAGCCATGTTGAACAACAGCGAAGAGACGCCGCCAAGGTCGAGATGTCTGTCGAGCAATCGCTCGGCCGCACGCGCTCGGTACATGTGTCGGTCGAGGTCAAGGACGGCGCGACGTGGGACACTGCGCGCGGCGACAGCCAGATGCTCGTCCATATTGTGGGTCGTACGCTCAAGGGGCAAGCGGTCGACGAGTACCAATACGTCAATTCCGAAGGTGACGGTATCGAGCTCAAGCCTGGTGACTACGAGCTCACGGTCGATGAGCCGCCCGTCGCCACCGACGGTACGCGTTTCCGCGCCTCAAAGCGCATGGTTCCCGTGAGCTTTAACTCGCAGGCGCCCGATACGGTCGACACCACGCCGCAGGGCGGGTTCGACCTTTACGTGGATACCCAGTAGGCGTTTGCCGCTCATTCCGCTATGGCTACTCAATAATCGCCTGCCGTCCCGTCCCGCCGCCAAGAGTGGGACAATAGCCCTCGACACTATTGTTTATTTTTGGAGGAAGTAGCATGTCCACCGTCACTACCATCAAGCGCGGCGGCCTCACCGCGGCCATCGATTCCATGGGAGCCCAGCTCACGAGCCTTGCTCTCGACGGCAACGAGTATCTGTGGCAGGGCGACCCCGCCTTTTGGGGCAAGCATGCGCCCATCCTGTTCCCCATTGTGGGCTCGCTGCGCAACAACACGGCAACGTCTGCGGCCGGCACCTGCGAGATGCCGCGCCACGGACTCGCGCGCATTGTCGAGCACAAGCTGGTCGAGGTCTCTGAGGACGGCCCGTCTGTCACCTACGAGATTGCCGACACGCCCGAGTCGCTCAAGGCGTTCCCGTTCCACTTTAAGCTCAACATGACCTATGCCCTGACCGGCGACGCCACCCTCACGCAGACCTTTGCCGTCACCAACACCGGCGACGTGGACCTGCCGTTCTCGGTGGGCGGCCACCCCGCATTTAACGTGCCCGCCCCCGGTGCCGAGGACGAGGCGTTCGAGGATTACGAGCTGGCGTTTACTGAGGCCTGGACTAACGAGGCCCCCGTCATCACGCCCGATGGCCTTATGACGTTCGAGGGCAGCTACAAGGCCCCCGATAACTCGGACGTGCTGCCCATCACGCACCGCAGCTTCGATAACGACGCCATCATGTTCACCGATACCCCGGGCTCCACGCTCACGCTGCGCGGTTGCAAGTCGGGTCACGGCGTCAAGATCGACTTTGAGGGCTTTAAGTACATCGGCGTGTGGTCTGCCGCCAACGACGCCCCGTTTGTGGCGCTCGAGCCTTGGACCGGTCACACCACCATGGACACCGAGGACGACGTCTTTGAGCACAAGGTCAACACCATCGTCTTGGCCCCCGGCGCCACCGACGAGCGCTCCTTTAGCGTTACCCTGCTCTAGAGGTTCCGCCGTTCTAGCGAACGGCGGGCCGGTCGACGCTGCGCGCCACCCAGAGCGACAATTTGTCATTCAAAAGGCACGGCATGACCAGAAGGTCTATGCCTTGCCTTTTTCATAATCACTCATTGGGGACAGACTTAAATGAGTGCCGCCAGGGACAGTCCTTGCCAACCCGGCCGGCGAGCCGGCGAATCGGCAAAGACTGTCCCCAACGACTAGTCGTTTAAGAACGTCCAACGACTACCTGACAGGGGGCTTTTGTTTCGTTAAATCCTCTGCGAACGCCCCATCGGTGCCGCCGCCGTACTATCCTGTCTTGTTGTCAGCAAAACGACATAGGGAAGGCATCAGATGCAACCTCGACTACAGCGCGACGCGCAGGCCCAGCCGGTGTGCAGTCGTCGCATCTTCCTGGGTAGCGCCCTCGCTGCGAGTGCTTCCGTCGTCGCCGGCGCGCTTGCCGGCTGCCAGCGCCCGTCCACGCTCAAGGTGGTCCAGCCCACCACGGGCGGCGGTCGCGACGACCTGTCCGATTCCGTGATCGGCAAGGACAAGATCCGCATCGGCATGGAGGCGGCCTACGCCCCATACAACTGGCAGGTCTCCGAGGCCAGCGAGTACACCATTCCCATCGACAACGTGCAGGGCGCTTACGCCGATGGCTACGATGTTCAGATCGCAAAGATCCTCTGCAAGGCCCTTGGCGGCGAGCCCGTTGCCGTCAAGCAGAGCTTCTCGGGCCTCATCGATTCGCTCAACAACGGCCAGATCGACCTCATTATTGCCGGAATGAGCGCCACGCCCGAGCGCGAGGAGTCCGTCGGCTTTTCCGATCCGTACTTTATCGGCTACTTTGGCCTGTTCGTAAAAGAGGGCTCGCCCTACCAAAGCGCGACCAAGCTCAGTGACTTTAGCGGCGCCACGGTGCTCGGCCAAAAGGACACGATGCTCGATACCGTCATCGACGAGATCCCGGGCGTCGTCCACAAGAATCCAGTCGATTCGGTGCCCACGGTGTTTTCGAACCTGCTGCAGGGCACCTGCGACGCCGTGACCTACAACACCGAAAACGAGAAGGGCTATATGGCCCAAAACCCGGGCATTGTGCCCATTCGCTTTGCGGAGGGCGAGGGCTTTAAGCAGGAGGTCACGTCAAACGTCGGCTGCCGCAAGGGCTCGGACAAGCTGCTCAAACTTATCAATAAGACGCTCAAGGGCGTTAGCCAAGAGGAACGCGACCAGATGTGGGACGCGTGCCTCGACCGTCAGCCGGCATAGGGAGACAGCATGAAAGCCATCAATCGTCTGGCCTCCTTTATCAAGGCCGACCACCGTTATGTGTATCTGGGCACGAGCGCTATCGCGGCGCTCGGTCTGGCGTTTAGCCAGCGCAACCCCACGCCGCTGAGCTTCTTGGCACCCACGGGCGTGTTCCAGGACTGCCTCTGGGCGATTCTGTGGGCTTGGATTGTCGTGTCGGCGGCAGCACTCGTCACCAAGCTTATGCATTGGAACGACTATCGCCAAAAGTCGCCGTTTGCATCCGAGCGTTGCCGTCGCGGCGCGCGCCTGGGCAGTTATGTCGTGGTTGCCATCGCGGCGATTTTCTTTATCGACCGCTGCGTCATGTCGTTTATCGACCTGGTGCAGGTGAGCATTGTCTCGGACTCCAATCCCAGCGACTTTCTGTCGAGCTTGGTCTACATGACCTACAAGAGCGGCGACTTCTTTATCCGCGGTATCGAGATCACCATCGCGCTTGCCACCTTCGGCACCGTCATCGCCTTTTTCCTGGCACTGCTCTTTGTGTTCCTGCGTATTCAGACGTTCGATCGCGTGGATAACGACCTGGTGCGCTTCTTTAAGAGCATCGGCCGCGGCTTTACGACCGTCTACTCCACCATCGTGCGCGGCACGCCCATGATGGTCCAGGGCCTGCTCATCTATTACGCGGGCTTCACCGTTTTGCGCGGCATGGGCTTCGAGACCGCCCAAGCCAACCAGATCTGGAGTACCTTCACCGCTGGCCTCGTCACCATCTCGCTCAACTCTACCGCCTATATGATGGAGGTCCTGCGCGGCGGCATCGAGTCCATCGATCCCGGTCAGGCCGAGGCGGCGCGCTCGCTGGGCCTGTCGCAGTGGCAGGCTATGCGCAAAGTTGTGTTTCCCCAGGGCATTAAAAACGCGATTCCGGCGCTCACCAACGAGCTCATCATCAACATCAAGGATTCGTCGGTGCTTTCGGTCATCGGCGTGTTTGACCTCATGTACGCCACCACTACCGTCGCCGGCGTGTACTACCGCCAGATGGAGGTCTACTGCGTGGCGCTTGTGGTCTACCTGATCCTGACGCTCGTGGCGAGCCGCCTGCTCGAGGCCTTTGGCAAAAAGCTCGGCGCCGAGGCCCCGGCAACGCTGCCCAGCTCCAACTAGGCTCAAGACGAGGAGAATCATCATGGCAGATACCGCCACTACCGGCGTTGCGGCCGCCGCACAGACAAATGAGCCGCTTATCCGCGTCGAGGGCCTGCGCAAGAGCTTCGGCTCGCTCGAGGTGCTCAAGGGCATCGACCTGTCCGTTAATCCCGGCGAGGTCGTCACCATCATCGGCGCCTCAGGTTCGGGTAAGTCGACCTTCCTGCGCTGCCTCAACCTGCTCGAGACCCCGGACGCGGGCCATATCTGGTTCCATGGCCAGGACCTCACGGCCGAGCGCTGCAACATCAACAAGCTGCGCGAGGACATCGGCATGGTGTTCCAGGGCTTTAACCTGTTCAGCAACATGGATGTGCTCGACAACTGCACGCTCGCGCCCGTCACGCTCAAAAAGATGAGCAAGACCGAGGCCGAGAAAGTCGCGATGGGGCATCTGACCAGCGTGGGGCTCGAAAAGTTCGCGCACGCCGCCGTGGGCCGCCTGTCCGGTGGTCAAAAACAGCGCGTGGCCATCGCCCGTGCCCTGTGCATGAATCCGCAGATCATGCTGTTCGACGAGCCGACCTCCGCACTCGACCCCGAGATCGTGGGAGAGGTGCTCGAGGTCATGCGCAAGCTCGCTGCCGACGGCATGACCATGGTCGTCGTCACGCACGAGATGGCCTTTGCCCGCACGGTGTCCGACCGCGTGGTCTTTATGGACAAGGGCGTGGTGCTCGAGGATGCGGCACCGGCCGAGCTCTTTGGCAACCCCAGACACCAGCGCACCCGCGAGTTCCTCTCGCGCTATCTCGAGGACAAATAACCGATCGCAAACGCTTATGTGGCAGGGCCGCTCCGGTGGGGCGGCCCTCGTCATCACAATCGAAAGGATGTCATGGCCGAGGTTTGGCGCTTCTTTGCGCATGAGGATGATTTTGCCGATATAGACGAGGCCGGCGCGTGCGAGCGCTTGGGCCGCGTGCTGTCGTTTCCGACTATCTCGAGCATGGATGCCGAGGCGGTGGACTGGCAACCGTTCGACGACCTACGCACCTATATGCAACAGGCGTGGCCGCGCGTGTTTGCGGCGGGCGAGGTCGAGCTTATCGACCATTCGCTGTTGGTGACGCTTGGCGGCTCCGACCCTGCTCTTAAGCCCGTTATGCTCATGGGCCACATGGACGTGGTTCCCGTGGTGCCCGGCACCGAGGCCGACTGGACGCACGCCCCCTTTAGCGGGCACGTGGACGATACCTACATCTGGGGCCGCGGTGCGATCGACATGAAGGACCAGGTCGCAGGCATTCTCGAGGCGGTTGAGTATGCGCTGGCGCACGGCTGGGAGCACGAGCGCACGCTGCTCCTGGCCTTTGGCCAGGACGAGGAAACGACGCAGTGCGGCGCGGGGGCGATCGGTCGCGTGCTCGAGGAGCGCGGCATTGAGCTTGAGTACCTGATCGACGAGGGCGATTACCGCATCGCTCCGGCTGCCGAGTACAGCGCGGGCGAGGGTTGGCTCATGCACGCCGACCTGGCTGAGAAAGGTTATGCCGACATTGTGCTCAAGACAAAGAGCGCGGGTGGGCATTCTTCCAACCCCTACGGCGGCACGTCACTCGAGGTGCTGAGCCGCGCCATCGCCGCAATTTGCGATATCGAATGGCCGACGCGTGTGACCGACTTGCTTGCCGCCCAGCTCGTCGAGTTGGGGCTCTACACGGCCGATGAAATTGCCGCCAACAAGGACGCCATCGTGCGCGAGTGCCTCGCCAGCAACAAGCTTTATCCGCTCGTGACCACCACTTGTGCACCGACTCAAATTGAGGGCGGCAGCACTGGTGCTAACGTGATGCCGCAGGATATGTGGGCCAATATCAACTTCCGCATGCTCGAGGGCACGGGCGTGGCCGATGTCGTTGCCCGTTGCCGCGACGCCGTTGCCGCGGCGGGTCTTGCCGAGCGTGTGGAGGTCGAACTTGGCCCCGGCAGCTCCGAGCCCTCGCCGTCCCCGCGCGTCGGCGGGCCGGGCCTCGAGGCCGTTCGCATCATCGCCGCCCGCTATTTCCGTGATCCAAAGGGGACGGAGGAAAACGGATCATTCGAGCCAGTGGCAATTGTGCCCTCGACCGTGATTGGCGCGACCGACGCTGCCAACTACCAGCGCATTTGCCCTGAGTGCATTCGCTTCTCGGCCTTTGTGGTCGACGATGACGAGTGCGATCGCGGCGTCCACGGTACCAACGAACGCATTACCCGTCGCGCCTACCTCCAGGGCATTCGCTTTCTCATCGCTCTGCTTCAAACACTCTAGAATGTGATAAAGGGACTGTCCCTTTGTCACATTCCGTGCGGGTTATATGCAGGTTTGCCTGCGCACGCTATCATGTATAGGTTAGACCGCAACTATGTACCCCATACGCGAAGGGATGCGCATGTATCTGAAGATCGACATGTTCTAGCCGGGCTTACCCCCGCAGCGGCGCCCCGCGCCCCATCAATTCTGCCGATTTTCACCTTCACGCATATAAAGGAGTCCCGCCATGCGCGACAAGCTCGAAAAGATTATCAAGGCCTACGAGGAGCTCGAGAAGAAACTCTCCGACCCGGCCGTCGCCTCCGATATTAAGGAGTTCACGCGTCTCAACAAGGAGTATGCGCACCAGTCCGACCTCATCGCCGCCTCGCGCGAGTACATCGGTGCGCTCGATGACATCGAGGCTGCCAAGGAAATGCTCCGCGACACGACCGACGCGGACGAGAAGGAGATGCTCCAGATGGACATCTCCGAGAACGAGGAGAAGCTTCCCCAGCTCGAGGAAGACATCAAGTACATGCTCATCCCGAGTGACCCCAACGACGACAAGAACACCATCGTCGAGATCCGCTCCGCCGCCGGTGGCGACGAGGCCGCCATCTTCGCCGGCGACCTGTACAAGATGTACCAGCGCTTCTGCGAGTCGCGCGGCTGGAAGACCACCGTGCTCGACTCTAGTCCCAGCGAGGCCGGCGGCTTTAAGTCCATTGAGTTCAAGGTCGAGGGCGATCGCGTCTACTCCGTCATGAAGTTCGAGTCCGGCGTGCACCGCGTCCAGCGCGTTCCCAAGACCGAGTCCCAGGGCCGTATCCAGACCTCCACGGCGACCGTCGCCGTACTCCCCGAGGCCGAGGAGATCGACGTCCAGATCAACCAGTCCGACCTGCGCATCGACACCTACTGCGCCTCCGGCCCTGGCGGTCAGTGCGTTAACACTACTTACTCCGCCGTGCGCATCACCCACCTGCCCACCAACACCGTGGTGCAGTCGCAGGAGCAGCGTTCCCAGATCCAGAACCGCGAGGTTTGCATGCAGATGCTGCGTGCCCGTCTGTACGAGATGGAGCTCGAGAAGCAGCAGGCAGAGCTCGGTGCCGAGCGCCAGAGCCAGATCGGCCACGGCAACCGTTCCGAGAAGATCCGTACCTACAACCAGCCCCAGGACCGCGTGACCGATCACCGCATCGGTTTCAACTCCACCTACAACGGCGTCCTTCTGGGCGATCAGCTCGGCACCGTCATCGAGGCGCTCGCCGCCGCCGAGCGAGCCGAGAAGCTGGCACAAGCTGTGTAGGTTCCGCCGTTCTACCGAACGGCGGGCCAGCCGACGCTGCGCGCCGCCCAGGGCGACAATTTGTCATTCAAAAGGCAAGGCATGACCAGAAGGTCTATGCCTTGCCTTTTTCATGCCAACTTGTTCGCCCTGGACGTCGCTCGCTGTCCGTCCTCTACCTGCAGCGTTGCCTTGCTCCGGATGCGGTATGCTCAACCTGCGGGGTTTCCAAGGTAGTCATTGGGGACGTTCTTAAATGACTAGTCAAAAGGGATATTCTTGCGGCACCTGGCAGTTGGGGACGCTCCTTTTGTGCCGGCAGTTGGGGACTGTCCCTAAAGGCCGGCAGATGGGGACGGTCCTTCGCGGCTGGCTGCGAAGACTGTCCCCGATAGCTAGTCGTATAAGAACGTCCCCAATGACTGGGTTGGGCACATTGCTTTGAGATGTTATTCAATCGGCTTTGATGGCCATTAAGCCAGCTACCTGCTCAAAGAAATTGCGTCGTGCATCTTCTGCCGAAAATATTGCTCAAAAAATCGTCCAAGAAGCTGCAGTGCATTTTTTGATGCGTCGCGCGTCAAGTGATTTGGCAAGTTCTTGGTTAGATATTGGTCAGTTTTGGGGCAACCTTGCCAAAAACTTGACGGATGCAGATTTAGACGTCGACGAATGAACACTTCGGGCAGGTTCCAAGTAAAAATCTGGGCTGATTGTCGATAATCGCCTTCAATCGTCCCTTGCCAAACGCTGGCCTCGCGTACAATCTGCTCCGACATTCGCGCGCCGCCCGGCGCTTAAGAGGGGAGGGCCCCATGGCAAACGAGATCTGGACCATCAAGCGTTGTCTTGAGTGGACCAAGGAGTACCTAGCCGAGCGTGGTGAGGAGCACCCCCGTCTTTCTGCTGAGTGGCTGCTGTGCGCTGCCACGGGTTTGGCACGCATCGACTTATATATGCGCATGGACGAGACGCTTAACGCGGCCCAGCTCGAGACCATGCACGCGGCCGTTGTCCGCCGCGCTAAGGGCGAGCCGCTGCAATACATCACGGGCAGCACGCAGTTTCGCATGATCGACGTCGCGTGCGCCCCCGGTGTGCTCATTCCGCGCCCCGAGACCGAGATGCTCGTCGAGGAAGTCCTCAATTATCTGGATGCCGAGGTGCTGAGCCCCGAGGCCGCCGCCCGTCAGCGTGTTGAGCTGCCTTGGAACGATGAGGTCGAGCAGGCCCGCAAAGCCGAGGCCGCGCTGGCAGACGAACGCGCGACCGCCGAGCGCCGTGCCGCTAACCTGACGGCTGCCGATGAGGCGGCGCTAGGCAGCGACGTGCTGGGTAGCCGTGCCTATGCCGAGGAACTGGCCGACCGCGAGGCCGAGGAAGCCGCCGCGCAGGCAGCGGAAGCCGAGACTGCGGAAGCTGCTGAGCCCGAGCTCGACGAATACGGCATCGCCATCGAGGGTGCCGACCAGGAGACGGCTTCAGCTCAGGATGCCGCTGCGCCTGCCCCAGCCGAGCCCCGCACTGCTCGCGTTCTCGAGGTCGGCTGCGGCACGGGCTGCATCTCGCTCTCCCTTGCTTGGGAGCGCCGCGGCCACGTTACCTGCACCGCTACCGATATCGAGCCGCGTGCCATTGATCTGGCCACCAAAAACCGCGACGCGCTCGGCCTCACGGCAGATGAGGTTGCCTTCAGCCTCACCAACCTGGTGAGCTCCATTCCCCACGACGAGTGGGGCACCTTCGACGTGCTCGTCTCCAACCCGCCTTACATCCCGACCGACGTTATGCGCTCGCTGCCGCACGAGGTCAAGGACTTCGAGCCCGATTTAGCGCTCGAGGGCGGTGCCGATGGCCTGGACATTTTCCGCCGCCTGCTCAATGCGGCACCCTATATGCTGCGTGCCGGCGGACTCTTTGCCTGTGAGCTCTACGAGGGTGCCCTCGACGCCGCCGCCGAACTCTGCCGCCAGGCGGGCCTTTCGGATGTGCGCGTCGTCCGTGATCTCACCGATCGCCCCCGCATCGTTCGGGCCATCGTCACCGAGCCCAAACAGCGCCAGTAATATTTATTAACTGGTTAGCAAAAATTATAAAGTAGTTTCTGACAGTCTAGGAAACGGGTGATGGATTCGCTACGTCGAGCTGCGGAAA
>NZ_QROM01000026.1:0-19741 GCF_003474365.1 Collinsella sp. AF38-3AC | reverse complement strand
GGCAATCCTCAGGTTAATGGAAACGCTTCAGACACTTTTTGCATCTGCCCCGCTTTCTGTTTCTAAACTCTTGCCTAAAAGCCCGCGTAATCCTGCGCGGGCTTTTCTTTTGGTGATGCCTCCTCGGCGATGCCGCAGCGGCAGTGCGTTATGGGTGGGCATTGGGGTTCGGTATGTTGGACGTGGCAGGACCCAACTTACCGAAAGGATAGACATGGATCAAGTAATCGATGCCTTGATGCCGTTCTTCACGCTCGCCATCGTAGCGTTCGGCATAGAGACCGTGTTCGATATGTTCTGGCGCGAGCATAAGAAGGCCCAGCGCGAGCGTGAGCGTGAGAAAAAGCGGGAGAAGCGGCGGCAGGAATATCAAGACCGCCGCATGGCGAACGATGCGGAGCATGCGAAGGTTACCCGTGCGATGCGATACGACGTCCTGCGCCGTGACGGGTTCCGTTGCGTCCGGTGCGGGCGCGGTCGCGCGGACGGCGTGAAGCTCCATGTCGACCATATCGTTCCCGTGTCGCGCGGAGGCAAGTCGGTGATGGACAACCTCCAGACCCTTTGCGAGGACTGCAACTGCGGCAAGGGAAACAAGTACATGGATTAGGAGGATTCGGCTATGTATCAACAGGTTATCGGTTCGGATGGCCAACTGCATTTCGAACAACAAATCGGCAACCAGAGATTCGACTTGACCACAGGAAAGACCAAGACGGTCATCCCTGGCTTCGGAGGCATGAGTACCGTCATCGATGAGAGCGGTGTGCACAACGAGATGCGAATCGGGAACATGCGTCAGAGACTCGGTGAGAGCGGGTTCGATTTGATGCTGTAGGTCGCAGACTCTGTTTTTTCGTGCATCGCTAGAAATCATACTGAACTGGGGTCAGAATGACCCTACTTATGTTTTACGGTCTGCTGGGTTAAGTTCTCATGCGTAACAACATCTCGATCTATCGGATGGATGCCCATGAACACCTATAAAGACATTGCCCGCAGGGAACCCGTTGCAGGCCGTGATATCGAATCCGGGGACAAGGAACTCGGGGTCCGTATCTGGCGAATCATGCGGAAAAAGGGTATGAACCAGAGCTCGCTCTCGGAGGCCTCGGGGGTGTCGAAGAACGTGATCACTCGCCTTCTGACGGGTCGCAGGATGACCTCGTTCACGAACATCGAGAAAATCGCCACGGCGCTGGACGTCTCACTCGATGAGTTCAGGCCCCCCTTGCATCGACCTCGTAAAGAATATGCAGGCGCAGTTCAGTCGAATCAAGTCCGCGAGGTCGATGCGGGGCGTTCGCGCGGCGGGTGCGACCCCGATATGGGCGGCATCAGTCTCTATAAATAGGAAGCGATCTTGTGAAGAAGTATTTCGTCCTCGTCAACAAAAGCGGGTTGCCGTACATCTCGATCAAAAGGAATCCAAAAGACTGCCCTCTCGTCGGTATCTGCTCCGACCTCGCAAGCGCCAAAGCGCTTATGAAGGCGTTTCTTGAGTCACGCGATAAGGGGCAGGGTCTTAAGCCCGCATAGCATGAACTGAATCCATAGGTGGTATTTAACGGTCGGCCGATACGGTTGACCGTTTTTTATTGGCCTGCCTACCGGTCTTTTCTGCAAAACCACCAAGGTATGGAGGAATGTGATTGCCGCTGCGGCACGACATTATTTTCTGCTTGACGGAGTTCGATTATGTTCGCCGAGGGAGCGCGCCCCTCGCTTTCTGTCGTTCTCTAATGAGAGGATTCATCCAATGGATTTCGTCAACTCCGCCTGCGCCCACGCCGTGGTCGCCAAGAACCAGATCAAGAGCAAGCTCGTGCGTGATTTCCGCGCCGCCAAGGCCGGCGAGCTGTCCGGTCAGGGCCTCATCGAGTACGTCCTGATCATCGCCGTGATCTCGCTCGTCGTCGTCTTCGCCGGCCCCGCCGTCGCAGGAGCCATCCGCAATCAGTTCAACAAGATTGCCACCACCCTGAACACCGGTACCACTGCCGGCTTCGGTGCCTAGTCGCCAAGACTTCGTCTATGCCCGATGGGCGGGGCGGTTCGTCTCGCCCATCGGGCAGATTTGCCTTATTTATCTCCGCTAGAGAGGAACACTCCAATGGATTTCATCAACTCCGCCTGCGCCCACGCCGTGGTCGCCAAGAACCAGATCAAGAGCAAGCTCGTGCGTGATTTCCGCGCCGCCAAGGCCGGCGAGCTGTCCGGTCAGGGCCTCATCGAGTACGTCCTGATCATCGCCGTGATCTCGCTCGTCGTCGTCTTCGCCGGCCCCGCCGTCGCAGGCGCCATCCGCAATCAGTTCAACAAGATTGCCACCACCCTGAACACCGGTACCACTGCCGGCTTCGGTGCCTAGTCGCCAAGACTTCGTCTATGCCCGATGGGCGGGGCGGTTCGTCTCGCCCATCGGGCAGATTTGCCTTATTTATCTCCGCTAGAGAGGAACACTCCAATGGATTTCATCAACTCCGCCTGCGCCCACGCCGTGGTCGCCAAGAACCAGATCAAGAGCAAGCTCGTGCGTGATTTCCGCGCCGCCAAGGCCGGCGAGCTGTCCGGTCAGGGCCTCATCGAGTACGTCCTGATCATCGCCGTGATCTCGCTCGTCGTCGTCTTCGCCGGCCCCGCCGTCGCAGGAGCCATCCGCAATCAGTTCAACAAGATCGCCGACACCCTGACCACCGGCACCGGTACCGGTTTCGGTGCCTAGTAGCTGAGCTGCTTGTGTTTTTCGGCACCGTCCGTTTCCCAAAGACGGCCGGTGCCTTTTCTTTTTTAGACAGAGACTGACAGGAGACCCTATGACCGCAATCAATGGAGTAATAGGAGGTATCGGAGCGGCGTTCATCCTCGCCGGAGCCGTCATCTCCCTCGCGGCGAAGAAACGGGATGCCGAGGAAGTCGACGCCGAGCAAATCCAAGCCATCGATAACGGTCTTGAGGCAGACGCCGAGTGGGTCGAGGAGATCCGCGACGGGGCATTCAAGGGGCTTGTCAGCCCTTCTGTTGCCCGCGCCGCCCGCTCCGCCTGCGATTTCAGCGATGATGACCTCGTGGGTATCGAGAAATCCTATAAGTTCTGGGGCGGCCGCGAAGACGGCCGTTTCGATACGGGCTGCTCGGATTGGCTGCTGGGAGTCGGCCTTGTCGGCGGCATCGCCGCCGGCGCCATCGCCAGCGCCTTGACAGAGCCCGCCTTCGGCTTCTGGGTCGCCACGTTCATCAGTATCTGCGTCAATGATTTCAGGTACCGCCGTATCGACCTCTACTCCATCGCCTTTCTCGCCCTTTTCGGGCTTCTCATGGGTGGCGGCGCGGATATGCCGCAGAGGCTCGCACAAGGGGTCTGTCTTGCCGTGATCTTGTATTTGGCCGCCTGCGGTGCGGAGATGGTCTGCGGGAAAGAGGCCTTCGGCTTAGGCGATGTCCTTTTGCTCGGGGCGGTCGGGGCATCAGCTGCGTACAGCTCAAACGCCCTTCTGGCTGCGTGCCTGGTCTTGCTTGCCGAATGCTCCGTCACGCTCGCCGTACTCAAAATCAGGAAATCGGATACCGCGCTGCCTTTCGCTCCCCTCGCCTTCCTGCCTGCCCTCGCTTTCGTCCTAGCTGCGTGATGCCATGAAACGTTATTCAATTAGCCATCGATGTAGGGGGCAGTCTCTCGTGGAGTTCGTCCTGTGCGCACCGCTGCTCATCATCATGCTGTTCGTCCTGCTGGACGGTGCGGCCTATTACCGCAGCGCCATGTGCGTGCGCACGGCAGCGACCGAGGCAGCGGCCTTCTACACGAAACGCCCCGATGCATCCGATGCGGACGTAAAGGCGCATGTACTCGAATGCGTCAAGGGAACCGAGGGCGTCGAGTTCTCGTTCAGCGCGGAGGCCGCAGGCACCACGGAGAGCGACTATACGATGCACGTCAAGCAAAGCGGAGGCTGGAAAACTGCCGACGTGAAGACTGTCACGGAGAAAAAAGCGTTCACCTGCAAGAAGACCATCAAGACTTTCCTGCCCTCGCTTTTCGGCGATGGAAATACCGCAACCGCCACGGCGACCGTGGTGGGCAGCGCATCGGAAGAAGGTGTCCTGCGATGAGATTCCATCGACTTCGCGGGCAGACCACCGTAGAGTTCGCCTTTGCGGGAATCTGGCTCGTCCTTTTGATGATGGCCGTGCTGAGTTTCGGCCTGGTCACCTTCCAGAAGTCCTCCTTCGACTACCAGGTATCGCATATGGCCGACGAGCTCCCCGATGGTTGGGAGTCCATGGACGCCAAGCGGGTCGTGAAGAGCTGCGTTGCGAAAGCCTCGGGGCTTTCCGAGGACGATATCGAGGTCAACTCTGCTGAGATCCATCTCGAGGATGCGAGCAGCACCGACCTCGGCAACAGCACGGCCGTTCAGCTCGGTAGCGAGTTGAAGACGACGGCGGCCTCGTATCTGGATATCACGGCCGATATCACCGTGCATCTCGGTCGGGGTATCGGTTTGGCGGGAAAAAACGGCATCGCCTACCGCCGATCCGTCAAGCAGAGCTTTACCGTCGAGCGCCGCTGGGAGGTGGCTTAGTTGAATCGACTCAGCAAAGGTTGCACGCGCGGGCAGGCGCTCGTCATGTTCGTCTTGGTCGCAGCCGTTCTCATCATGGTTTTGGGGTTGGCAATCGACGCATCGGGCGGATGGTGGAAATCCCAGCGTCAAAACGATGCGATCGAGATCGCAAAGGAAGCCGCCCTGTCCCGATGCAACGAAATCAAGTTCGACGACACGGACTCGACCCGCGCTCTCGATGAGGTGGTCTACTCGTCTTTGGCGGAAAACCTCAGCGACCTCGAGGGTTCCGAGGTTAGCGTGACCTCGTGGGAGGTGTCCGCGGCAAAGGCCGGTAGCATGAACAGGCTTATCGGCGTCGAGGTCACGGTCACCGGCACCTACAAGTGCGTATTCGCCCAGACGTTCGGTTTCGGCTCTGTTCCCGTCAAGAACACCATCATCTTCACCATCAACCCCTATTCGTCTACCGAGGTCTGGCGGCAAAACACCGCTGGCCATGGCTGCAAGCTGGTTAAGTCCGCAGATAAGGCGGTAGGTCAGGAAACCTATACGACGCTCGACGCCACTTCGGATATCTCCGAGGCACTGAGCGATGCAATAGACAAGGGACTCGCGGAGCTCTCGTGAGTACTGGAGCCATAAGCGATGAGACAGGCGCTCACGGCGCCGGAAAGGAACACCATGTTCAACAAGAAGGATAAGGATCCCGCCGAGCTTCCCGTGGACGGCGAGGACGTCAAGAAGAAAAAGGGTCGCGGCGTATTCGGACGCAAGAAGGAGAAAGACCCCGCATCTAAGATTGTGACCCCCGAGATGCGCCGCCGCCAGCTTTCGTGGCTCTGCGGTGCGTGCGCTGCGGTCGCGGTCGGCTCTCTGGCGTTTGCGGCCGTGGAGTTCACCGTCGCACAGGATACGGTCGCCAAAAGCCAGGCGGACATGATCGAGATCGTCGTGCCCAAGGAGACCATCAAGGCGGGAACCCCCATCACCGCCGACATGCTCGAGGAGACGCAGGTTCCCAAGCGCTACGTCCCTGCCGATGCTGCCGATGGGTCGAGCAAGTCCGACCTTATCGGCAAGGCCCCCGTCGGCGATTTGACGGCCGGCGTTCCCATCTCCATGGGTACCGTCCAGGGTTCCTCCAACCCATCGTCCATCTCGCTCGCCCTCGCTTCCGGCCATGTCGCGCGTACCTTCTCGCTCGATGCCGCGGCCAGCATGTCGCCGCTGCTCAAGCCGGGCGATTACGTGACCGTGACCGCCACCTTCAAGTCCGGTAACGGTACCACGCAGCAGACCGTCGCCTACCAGAACGTCAAAGTGCTCGCCACCGACGCCACGCTCCAGAGTTCCGACGGCTCCTCCTCCAACGCCGGCTACTCGACCGTCACCCTCGAGCTGACCCCCGAGCAGCTTTCCGAGCTCGGCACCGCCGACTCCATCAGCCTTGCCGCGCAGCCGCTCAGCGAGAACCCGAAAGACGATTCCGATCCCGACGCGCTCGATGCGCAATCCGATAGCAAATCCGATTCCGCAATCGCCGAGGACGCGGACGATGCCACGACCGAGGAGTAGGCATGCTCGATAAAATGTATGACAACGCCGTCGCCGAGGTCATGACGCGGTGTGCCAACGACCTGCAGAATCAGGTGGCCTTGGTCGGCGAGGTATCCGACGGCATCGAGCGCCTGCAAGACCGCGCTCTCGCATACGTCAGCCGCTCGCCGACCTTCGAGGACGCGGATGAGGACGTGAAGCGCCAGGCGGCCAAGTTCGTCGTGGACGACCTGTTCCAGCTCGGCCCCATCGAGGAGTTGCTCTGGGACCCGGAAGTGTCGGAAATCATGGTCAACTCGCCCGATCAGGTCATGGTCGAGCGCCGCGGCAAAATCACGCTCTCGGACGTTCATTTCTTCGATGAGGAGCATGTCCAGAGAACTATCGCACGAATCGTCTCCTCGGACGGGCGTAGGTGCGACAACCAGAGCCCGCTTTGCGACTGCATGCTGCATCGCACGGGGGCGCCGTTCGACGGCAGCCGCGTCAACGCCGTGGCCTTCGGTATCGCAAAACATTGGACGCTCGACGTCCGTAAGTTCCGCAACGACGCCCTCACGCCCGAATCGCTTATCGCCAACGGATCCATGGACGAGAACATGGCGGACTTCCTGCAGGCACTCGTCCTCGCACGCATGAACATCGTCATCGAGGGCGGCACCGGCTCGGGCAAGACCACACTGCTCAACGCGCTCTCCAACTTCATCCCCGACGGCCAGCGCATCATCACGGTCGAGGACACCGCCGAGCTCAACTTGGCGAAGAGCCACGTCCTGTCGCTCCAGTCCCGCCCCGCCAACAACGAGGGCAAGGGCGAGATCACGCTCCAGCAGCTGGTCATCAACACGCTGCGCCAGCGCCCCGACCGCATCGTCGTCGGCGAGTGCCGAGGACCGGAGGCGTTCGACATGCTCCAGGCCATGAACTCGGGCCATGACGGCTCGCTCACGACAACGCACGCGAACAATCCCCGCGCCGCCCTCGACCGCCTGCAAAACCTCGTGCAGATGAGCCGAGCAGGCGCGAACATGCCCCCCAATGCCATCATGAAGATCATCACCGAGGCCGTCGACTTCGTGGTCGAGATCAAGCGTCTCCCCGACGGCAGCCGCCGCGTCAACAACATCTGCGAGGTCTGCGGCATGCAGGGCAATGTGCCTACCGTCGGCTCCATCATGAAGTTCCAGAAAACCGGCATCGATTCCAGCGGGCGCATCAGGGGCGAGTTCCGCCCCACCGGTTCGCGCATCGTCTCCGAGGACCACAAGGAGCGCTTCTATTCCAACGGAGTCGAGATCAAGTCCAGCTGGTTCGATAACGGAGGGTTGTGGTAGCAATGGACCAGACCGTAGTCACCTATTTCTTCTACGGTGTCACGTATACCTTGATCATCGCGGTGCTGACGCTGTGCGTCATGGCGCTTCTCGTCTCCAGGCAGCTGCGCGTCCTCTCCGAGCGCCGCAACGTCTACCATGAGGGCGAAGAGGAGCCCAAGGCTAGGAAAAGGTCGTCCAGCATCCTCGCCGAGCTGCGCGAGGTCGCCCGCCAGCATATCGAGGGCAGCGGCGTGAAGTTCTCCCTCAACGAGTTCATGAGCATCTGGGCGGCTTGCACGGCGGTGCCGCCCCTGCTCGGTATCGTCATGGGCATGAACGCGCTCGTCGTCATGCTGCTCGCGGCACTCGGAGCCTTCCTGCCGCTCTTCTTCCTGTCTGCCAAGAAGAAGCACAGCGAGAAGCGATTCGAGGAGCTTCTGGGTCAGACCATGCCGCTCATCTCGGCAAACCTTCGTGGCGGCGCGATGCTGTCGCAAGCAATCCGCCCCGTCGCGGAGAACATGGACGAGCCCATCAAGAGCGAGTTCGAACAGCTCCGTCGCGATATGGACCGCGGCATGCCCGTGGATAAGGCTCTCGACAAGCTGGCCGAGCGAAACAACTCCGCCGATCTCAAGCTGTTCGCCTCGGCCGTCCGTGCCCAGATGCGAACCGGCGGCTCGCTGGCGGATGTCGTCGACTCGGTTGGCAGCACCATCCAGCAGCGCTGCGAGATGCGGCAGATGGTCCGTTCCCGCACCTCGCAGGCTCGCTTCACGGCCATCCTCATGGTCTGCGTGCCGCCCGCGCTGGGACTTGTCTTCTATATCGGCAACGACATGTACCGCGAGTTCTATTCGAGCGCCATGGGACTGGTCGTCATCGGCATCTGCGGCCTGCTCGAGGTCCTCGGCTATTTCATCGCCAACAAGATGCTCGACATCAAGACCGACTAGGAGTGGTTCATATGATCGTAGACGGAACAACTATCGGCCTTATCGGCGCGGGGTCGCTCGCGGCGGGTCTCAGCACCACGCTGGCGGTGCAGAAGAAATTCGGCATCGAGGTGCGAAACCTCAACCAAAAGACGCTCAAGCAGCGCAGCGAGGAGATGCAGGACCGCTTCAAGTTCGGCCAGCCGTTCCAGGGGTCTGCCCTCTTCGGTGCCATGTCGCGTGAACAGGAGGAGCGCCAGCGAGATGCAATCAAACGCTCGGGCCTTAAAATCTCGGCGCTGATGTTCTGGGCCTCCAAGATCATCTGCATCGCCGTCGGCATCATGGTCGGCGTGCTTATCGGCACCAAGCTGAACGGACTTGCGACCGTCGCGGCTGGCGGTCTGGGCGGCATGGTCGGGTATATCCTGCCCGAGCTCTACCTGCTCCAGAAGCGCCGCGAATGGCGCAACAACATCGAGCGCGAGCTGCCCAATGCGCTCGACCTCATGTCCATCTCGATGGCCGCAGGCTCAACGTTCGACGATGCCGTGCGCACGGTGGCCGAGAACTCCGAGGGAGCACTCGCCGAGGGCTTCCGCGACGTCCTCGCCAACGCCCGCTTCATGGATATCACCGATGCGCTCAAGCAGTTCGCCTCTAATGCCGGCGTGCAGCCGCTCACCATCTTCGTGGCCTCGCTTATCCAGGCACGACAGACCGGAGCCGAGTTCGTCGAGGTGCTCGAGAACCAAGCGCAGACGGTGCGTACGTATCGCAGGCAGAAGCTGGAGGAGGAAATCAACAAGATCGGCACCAAGATGCTCATCCCGATCATCTTCCTGATTTTCCCCGCCCTGTTCGGCGTGCTTCTGTCGCCTGCGGCCATGTCGGCTATCCAGGCTATGGGCAGCCTGTAGGAAAGGGGTTTCAGATGCTCGATGCTATTGAATCGGCTCTGCTCGTTCTTCTCGTTGTCTTGCTGGTGTTTATCTGGCTCGTACCCATCGCCGGCAAATGGAAGGTCTATGGGAAGCTCGGGATGCCGGGCTGGTATTCGATTGTCCCGGTCTTTGCCGACTACAAGCTGTGCGAGCGCGTGCATCGCGGCGACGAGAGCAAGACGTTTCTCATGGCGTACTTAATCGTACTGATTTGCTCGTGGGTGTTTTGCTGGGTCGATACGGTCGGCTGGTTGCTTGCATTGGCCCAGCTCGTGATGAATATCATCGTGCTGAACGATATGTCCCGTACGTTCGGGAAGGACGCGGGATACACGATCGGGCTTGCCATCTTCGGTTTTGTGTTTTGGACGATGCTCGGGTTCGGGGCCAGCGAGCCTGTTCGCCTGGATGACGATGAGGGCGATGAACTGGATGCGGATGCTGGTTCTAAGGGTTAAGAAGAATAATAACAAGCCGCTTTGCTGCGGGGCGCTCATTTGGGGCGCCCCGTTTGTTTCGCTGGGTGTATGGCGAGGTTTTTTGTAGGTGTGAGGGTGGGCGCTAAGTGGGCTGTCTACTTCTGTCCCGCGTGGGCTGACGGCATGGGTGGGGTTTGAGAATCGAGGGAGGAAATGAATCCCTTTGATTTAGGAGATGAGCCGGATGGGTTCTCAAATCACTAAAATCCCCTCTATTTGCGGAGACCAATACCCTGGTATCGGATATCAGGTGGATTGCGGCGAGTCGGTTCGCGTCGCGATGGCATGGCCTTCTGCTTCTGCCGGCGGCTGGCGTAGTCTCACCATGGAGGTGCCGAAGAAGCTCAGCCTTGAGACTGAGTTGAACGGTGTTTCGGTAGAGACACTCTTGAAAGCCGCAGGTGAGCTGTTTGAAGATAACGACCTCGATGGGTTCAGGCAGTTTGAGCAAATGCTCGGGGATAAGTTGCCCAGTACGGTCGTACGGCTATTTGTCCGCTATGCGCCCATCGATTTGACCCACGCGGGCAATGCTGAGGTTTGCCGTGCCGAAATCGAGGAATTCCTCGGTGAGCATGTCCCTTCACTCGACACTGTTGAGACGGAAATCGCTTCTGGGAAAAATCGCGCCGTACTCGTTCCCGTGGGTTTCGACCCCGTTGCCGTTGAAATCGGCAGCGGGCAAGAGGTTATGAATCTCGTTGGAGGCTTGTTCGATGAGGCTTCTGGTAGCCTGCCCCCTGATGCTCTCCCGTTCAATCTGTCAATGTATGTCAACGATGAGGGGCTTTACACCTGTCAGCCCAATCGTGCCTTCTATGCGACTGAGCGCATGGAGCAAGAGGGTTACTATTCCGCAATCGACGGCAAGCCCGTGGTTGCCAGTCTGCCTACGTCCGTACTTTACGGAAATATCGTCGTCACAGGCTTCAATCCCGCTACCGGTGAAGACGCGCCGCTCTCCGTTGGTGAGATGATGGACGTCATGAATTACTTCCAGCGCGACAGCCCGCGGGACAGCGGTCGTGAAGTTGCCCTTATCGTGCAAAACGGCCTGTATGGCGAGTTGAGGGAGTCGCTTTCGCAGGAATCTTCCAGTCATGAAGATAAAACCCTTGATAGTGCGACCGAGTCGCTTGACGAGATGATGGAGCAGAAGGTCGAGGCCGCGGACGGTAGCGAACTCGGCGAGGACTTGGGCGTATCCAATGGGGAGCGCTAAGGGATAAGGATAATAACAAGCTGCATTGCCGCGGGACGTCTTTTGGGGACGTCCCGTTTGCCTTACTGGGAGTTTGGCATGTAGCGGTGTAGCTGCATATCTCGGTAGGCGCGTAGCTGCGTAGGTATGCGGAGGAGGCTACTTGTGTCCCCTGGTGGTTTCGGTTTGGGAATGTTTTCGATAATCGGTCGTAGAAGACGTTCTCGACTGTTGGAGGAGAAACATGACTAATTCTTACCCAGAGCAGAAGATGGCTGACGCTTTAGAAGCCATCGATACAAAGGGCAATATCGTCCTGCAGAATAATGGTGAGGACGCGCTGCTTTTCATGCCGAGCGCAGTCGCCAAGTTCTGTATCGCGCACGGATATGATGAGCAGACTTGTTCTTGGTCGCATGGCAGCTATTACTCGAACCTGACCGCAGCAAGTATGGAATTCTCGCCTGTAGAAACCCATCCCGATGAGCGCACCGAAGCGATTGAGCATATCGATAATCTCGTGGACAAGATCGACGGCCTTGAAAGTGCTGGAGTGACCGATGCGGACACGGTACTGGCGGATATGGTGGAGCGTGCCGATTTCGAGCAGACAGGCGTCGCGGCGGAGATTTTCAATCTCTATACCGAGGCAGACGGCGCCGGCCGAGAGGTCATTGGGTCAATGTTCGAGTCGTTAATCGGTGAGTCCTTCGATACGTTTCTTTCCGAGGCTACGAAGGCATGCGAGAAAACGCTCGAACAATCAGAAGTTGGAGAATCTCTCGATGAGATGATGGAGCAGAAGCTCGAGGTCGCTGGGAATGGCGAAATCGGTGACGAGATGAGTGTATCCAACGGGGAACGCTAAGGGATAAGAATAATAACAAACTGTCTTACTGCGGGACGTCTTTTGGGGACGTCCCGTTTGCTTTGCCGGGTGTTTGACATGTAGCGGTGTAGCGCGGTAGAAGCGTAGCGATGTAAGTGTGCGGAGAAGGCTACTTGTGTCCCCAGCATGGTGATGACACGCCAGGCGTTTATGTTCGAGATGGATTGTCCGAGTGTGAATGGGAGCTACCTATGGCCAAGAGAACCTATGGCAAATATCAAGGAAAGAGTCCGACGGAGAAGCTGACGGATGCCCGCCAGGCGCTTTTCGATGCGCTTCTCGCGGACATGGAGCGCGAGGGCTCCCGTTGGGTCAAGGAATGGTCGTTTCCACACCCACCCATGAACGGCGTTACCGGCGAGGGTTACGGGCCGCGAAATACCGCCATGCTCATGTATGCCATGAGGGACGGAGGATTCAGGGACCCGCGATTCGCCACGTTCAAGATGGCATCGGATAAGGGCTGCCATATCATCAAGGGGTCGCACGGCTACCCCATCGAGCGCTGGAAGCGCATGCTCGTCAGCAGGACGGATCCGACCGCCCGCCTCAAGCAGCCCAAGACCAAAGAGGAATGGGATATCGCTCTCGCAAATCCCGAGTATAAGGCCGAGCCACGCTGCGTGGGAACGTTCACGGTGTTCAATGCCGAGCAGATGGAGAATACGGAAAACCTCGTCTCCGTCGAATGCTTCAAGCCCATCGAGCCCGACCGCGTGGCCGATGGCCTCGTCAAGGCATCGCCCTGCCCCGTGATCGAGACCCCGAACGATGAGGCGTTCTATCTGCCCGGGGCGGACAAGGTCTATGTCCCGCAGCGCAACCAGTTCACGAGCGTTGAGTCTTTCTGCCGCACGCTGCTGCATGAGATGGGTCACTCTACTGGACATCCCAGCAGGCTCGACCGCGAGCAGTGCGGACTCAAGCAGAATCGACAGAAATATGCCTTCGAGGAGCTTATCGCAGAGCTTTCGAGCGTATTCACCGCGAATGCGATTGGTCTTGACCTCCGCGGCGTTGATGACGATAAGCCCCTTTCCGGTGATGAAGTCGATGCCATGTCGAACTCCGCCGCCTACCTCAAGGGCTGGGCTTCGGAGCTTAAGGACCCAGGCGGTGAATTGCTGAAAGCTGCCACGCGTGCGAGCAAGGCAACGGATTATCTTGTGAAGGACTGCTTCATCCCGAAGCTCGGCAAGGACTACTTCAAGTCTCTGGAACTTGCCACCGAAGCGGTAGCCGACGTCGATATGGAACGCGGCGCTGAGGCTGAGGTCGAGCAGGGAGACGATGGATTCAGTCTCGACGAGCTGTATGAGTCCAAATTCAATGAAGCGGACATCGCCAACGGCACTGGGCGTAGCGATGCGGCATCCGTCAATTATGAGGAAGGACGATAGCCATGCCTGAGGATCTGGAAATCAACTCTTTCGACGACCTGAAAGCCGCACTGGACGAGGCTCTGCATAATGGCGGGACCTCGCCCGACACGGCGGATTACCTGTTGGAACGATTCGACGTGCTTTGCGTCGATATCGATAATGTCTTCCTCTCCATATCCGCCAATGACATCCAGGAATGCTATCCGAACCTGTCGCTCGATGAAGCCCTTGAAGTCCGCGACAACGCCAACGAAAACGTCAGGTTCTCGGGTGGATATTACGATCTCGATACTATCGCCTGGAATCAAATCAAGACCGAGGTCGAGTACGTCCAAGGCACCCGTCACGATTTCCAAGGTGAAGAAGCGAGTCTGGATGACCTCGCCGAAACGTATGGCGAGGATGGCAGCACCTGCCAAAAAGGGGATGACCTGCGCGATACGGACGGTATCCCTAGGTAGACGCTACTTCTGTCCCCTAGCATGCAGCCGCTCACATGAGCTTCATGCTAGTCGTTAAGTTATCAATTCGCGTGATGGAGGAACCATGAGCGAGCAGAACAACATGAACAAGGGCAAGGTCCGTATCGATTTCCCCCCGAAATGGGTGACTACCGAGAAGGCCAACGGCGAGCCGTATACCATCTCCAACGGCAAGGGCGAGTCTTGGCCTGCCGTCAAGTGCACCCTTCCGAGCGGCACCACGGTCGATGGCAAGGACCTCTCCGGCTTCAGCTTCACCACGTTCCAGAAGCCGTGGAACAAGACCGATATCGAGGCAGGTAAGGGCACGGGCGTCTACATCAATGCGGACCGCAACGTGAGCCTCTTCAAGTACGATCAGGACGGTCAGCGCCACGATGAGTCCGTGGAGCCGCAGAAGCTCTCTGATGCCGTCGAGGCCGCCCGTGCGGAGTACCGCGAGCAGCACCAGAGCCATGACCGCGCCCAAGAGCAGGAGACCGGTCTCGATGAGCTGTGCGAACAGAAGACCGCCGAGGCCAATGAGCGCGAGAGCGGCTCTCAGGACCGCAGCTCCCAGAACGTCCAGCGCTAATCGCCGATAGCCATTGGATGCGGGGAGGGACGGATAGCCGCCCCTCCCCTTTTCTTTTGGTGCGAAGGCTACTTTCGTCCCCTTTGCCGACCATGTGAGGCTTCAAAAGTACGCTGGGATACATCAGATGACTAGAGAGATGGAGTAGCTATGTCTGAGGTCAAGTCGAGCATTGCCGAGCTGTACGAGTCCGCGCATGAATTCGGCCACAAGTGCATCGAGAACACCTGCGCACAGGGGATAGCCATCGCGAGCGGTCAGGCGGAGATGCCGGCCGATGGGCGCGTCAGCGCCGCGGAAATCGAGATCGACGGCTCCACGCTTGGCTTGGAGCCGACTAAGGGCGGCATCGAGCGCGGGCTGGATGAACTTTGCGATGAGAAGCAGGCCGAGGCGGATTTGGCCGAGGGGACGGCTGACCGCGATAGGCAGTTCGAGCATAAGGAGAGCGGACGATGAGCAAGGTCGGAAACATCAAGGTCGACGTCGCGGCGAGCGGTGACGTCTGTCTTGGGCATAGCGGCTATTTCGACCGCAACTCCAATGAGGTCGACTTGATGAAATTCGATTTGGATGAGCTCGAGCAAGCGGCTTTCGAGGGCGACCGTGATTTTGCGGCCGACCGCATCGTCATCTATGCCGAGAGCCGCGACATGACCGAGAGGGGCTCCAGTCTCGCCCATCAGTTGACACTGCCGATGGATGAAGGAGAACTCGACGGTGCCCTTCAGGACATAGCGGATATGGAGGGGGTCGCAGCGGGCGATATCGTCATGTCTGACTATGAGCTCCACGGGCGGTTCAGCGAATACTCTTGGCATGATTTCGACATGGGCGAGTCCATCGCCGACATGAACCGCTTCGCGCAGGTCGTTGTGAACAACCCCGAGCTCAACGTCGGGGAGCTCTTCTACTACAACGACGACCATGAGATCTATGACATCGGCGCCATCATCGAGTCCGCCGAGAAGATGATTGGGTCGCAAGGGGCGCTAGATGGGGATTTGTGCCTCGATGACCTTGCTGAAGCGAAGGGCGATGAGGCGGAGATGGTCAATGAGGGTATCGGGACTATCGACGGCGGCACTCTTGAGGGCGGTGATCGATGATGGATAAGATTCGCGCAGTGCTGGTGCCCGTTAACGCCGAATGCCGCGAGATTGAGTTGCAAATCGATGAGAACGGGAGCTGCGGCACAGCCATCAAGGATCTTGTCGGCGAGAGAATCACCAACGTTTCCGAAGAGCTGCCCGATAAGTCTTTGGGAGATGCGGTCTGCGTCTATGTCAGTGCCGAAGGGCGGGCGGCTTGCCCCGCCAACCGCGCGATCTGGGCCACCCAGGAGATGGCGGACGATGACCGCCAGTCCCCTTTCACCGGCAACACCGTCGTGGCGGGCGATCCAGCCGATGTGCTGTACGGCGATTTCGTCGTCGTGGGCTATGATCCGTATGAGGGGACGGAATGCTCCCTTTCCGATAAGGAAGTGCAGGACGTTGTCGATTTGTTTAGCGGTCGCGGCGGCCCGTACTCGGGCGTGTCGGCACTCGGCTATATGGAATACATGAGGCCCGACCCGAAGCTCAGGGAGCGGGACGAGTGGGACAACGAGTCCTCGCAGATCGATGAGTTCATCTGCTTTAAGAAGGACGAGGCGGCACTGTACAATCAGCGCCTCGAGGACGAATATTCCAACTCATACGACGATAGCTGGCAGAACTCGTACGACGATACGGAGTGGTAGCCATGGGTGCCGTGAGCTTCAGGCAGTCCGGGTATGTGGGCACCTCCATGAGCGTCCGCGTTCAGGCGACATATGAATCGGGCGAGATGCCGATGTCGAATTGGACGCGCAAAGCGATCATCTCCGCCATCAAGGAATACTGCGATGATTTCAACCTTGCCTACAACCCAGACATCGAGTTTATGACCAAGGCACAGTTGGCCGATACCTATCTCGAATATAAGTCCTGGCACCATACGGGGCGGTTCGCACGCGGGACCGAGTTCTTCGGGTTGGATGAGGATGCGATCTGGGCGGATTTCCCCGAGATGACGCCAGAACAGGTCGCCGAGCGAGATGAGATTGGAATAGACGGATTGCTTGAAGCCAAAAGCGTAGAGGCGGGGCTATCAGAGGAAGTCGGGCTTGTGAGGGAGTCAGGCTGCCGGTAGGCGGATTTGCAGGGATCTGCCCCCTATATCATCCCCTGCATCCTGAGCAAATTTTCCATCATCTCGCAGATCTTTTCGTCTTTAGCCTGCTGCTCCCTCTCGAGCTCCTGCCTATAGTAGCTGTCGAGGTCTGGCTCCCATGTGCTGTACTGTTCGGCAAACTTTCTGCGGGACATGAGGTCGAGGACAAGGTAGACGATATAGGCGATTGCCAAAAGGGCTACTACAGCCATGAGGATGTAAATCAACGAGTTCCTCCAAGTGAATCTTATTTCGAGCACATTCTAGCAGTTTCAGCAGGTTGCGGAAGGCACGGGTGTTGCCGCAGCGGCAAGTCCGCGCGGGGCAATCGCGCAATGAGTATCCTCAGGAATAATCGCCAAAGCTAGCGGAGGATGATATGAAGTTCAATCTCAAAAGGTATATCTCAAGCCCTGATGCCCTCGAGGGAGGGCTTCTGGCCAGCCTTTTCGGACTGCTACCGACGATCGGGTTGGGTGCCGAGTACCTCTTTATAAATGTCACCCATGGCATCGATTTCGCCACGGACGGCCGCCTGGGCGAAGGACGAATCTCGGGAATGATTTCCGTTTTAAACATCAATACCCTATGGCTTCCGCTCACGGGGTTTCTTTTGCTCGTGCCGGCAGTGAGGAATAACAAGGCGGCGTGCATCGTGATCGCCTGCCTTCAGGCCGCCGGCGCCGTCATCAACATCAACCGCGGCTTGGACACGCAGTCGTTTCTCGAACTGATTATCGCCGCGGTCGCGGTGTTGGGTATTTCGAATTACACTGCCGCTTCTAATGACTTGGGGGATACTGATGAGTAACGGCAACGATAAGAATCTCGCAAAAGACCTGTATAAAGACATTTCCTTCTCGCGCCGCGGGTTGTTCGCGGCGCTGGCGGTCGTTGCCGGCCTCGGCGCGGTGCCTGCACGGTCTGCCATGGCAAAGGAACTGTGGTTTCGCGGTGAGCACATCAGCCCGCAGCCGAATTCGTACTATTTCGGCGGCTGCTTCACATCCAACGGCTACACACATTGCGTTACGCATCCAGACCGAACACAGGGTGCGAATAACTACGGCCGCGGCTTCGCACACGGATGGATTACTTGGGTTGCAGCCGATATGTGGGACGGCAAAGGCTGGAATAGCCCTAATCTCCAAGCGCTCGGCTACTCCCTGTGCCTGCTCGTTGAGTGTGACTACTCGAACGAGTTGTACGACCATATCAAGGCGCACCCCTATATGGCCTGCGCGGACATCAACCGCCAACATGACGGCCGCCTGTGGCACAACATCCATGCCGATGATAATGACGGCCAGCTTTTCCTGAACAACAACCGGCTTTCGACTTTTCATGGAGACATGCTCGATACGGAAGCGGGCTTAGGTGTAAGCCAGAATAACGGGCATTGGTATATCGTCGGGTACGATGACTATTCGTATAAAAAACCGGAACTGTTCATGCGCCGCCGCGCCAACGAGGCCGTGAACACGTTTCGAGCCGAGGTCGACGTCAAAAACGTGATGAGGAACAACAGGGATGGCACGTCGGCCCACGAAAAAGACCTCCGCGAGGTCACGGGCGACATCGATATCGATACCGAGGCCATTCGAATCGACAACGACGTGACGCTGTATGGCGGCATCTTCTCGCTTGCGCCACTCACCATGCCCGATGCCCGCGTCGATCTCGGCCAAGGCGTCTACGATGCCAGCGGAAATCCAATCACAAATTATGACAACGAACGCGCCCTGATCTTCTGGGAGGATTACGACGGCGTCAACCAGCTGTTCATGTTCAAGCCCTATCTGGAGGACGGCGTTGGGACGTTCACCTTCGCCTTGGCGAATCTCGCCGGACCAAAGTTGGTCCATACCCTCAACAACCGCTGGCATGCCGACGTCAACCAAGCATGGAAGAACGGAAGCATGGAGTCCGGTACCGCCGTCATTTACGACATCCGCCAGTCTTCCGGCAGGGAGAATTCCTGGTGGGTGTGCCATGAGCCGGCTGAGACCAGCGAAACCAACCATAAATGCTATTTCATCACCTCCGATGCCGACGGTCAGCGCCTCGATACGGCGGGAGCAACCGGCAATCGCGGCGCGGTCCGAGTCTGCAGCTATGCTAAGCCGGGCGAGTGGGGCTCCCAGAAGAATGCCCAGTGGAAGCTCATAGAGGGCCGATGCCGTGGTTATGTGAAGAATAGCAAGCCTACCGCCCGTATCGGCGACGAGGTAGAATGTGTCGGCTTTATGCCGGATTCCAATGAGACCCCCACCCTCACCCCCTCCGGTTGGGCCCATAACGTCACGAATCGAAAGGAACTCCCGCCGCAGCCCATGTACCGCTGGTACGTGACGCGCGACGTGGTGGATATCCCCGGCGATGACGATGCCGTCATCATGGCCCACTGCTTCGTCTCCACGTGGGGAAAGCAGACCGAGGCCCCTGCGCACCGCCATATCGGTTTCCCGCACGGCGGGCATTCAATCTACAACCTCGCCCTCCATGTGGAAGGTTCGCAGTTCGGCGGGTCCATCTGCTATGCGGCGAGGCCTTGGGATTCCTCCACCTGGGTCATCGGCGCCGACGGTCAGGAAATCTGCGGCTCCCCTATCGCCGAGGTGAAGATCTGGCTAACCGGCGAGCTCGCGGAGAACTATGACCTCTGCTACCGCTCTATCCCGCTCGACGGCAAGTGGACGGATACCGTCTATTCCTGCGGCCATGTGGACAATGACGGCTCCGCTGCACCAGCCTGCGGCAGCAACGGCTCTGCTAAGATGTGCGGTCTCAATGTCCATCTGATCCGCAAGCCACTCGGGTCCCGCCTCGTCAAGGAGTTCTCGTTCGATGATACGATCGAGGTCACAGAGAAAATCGCCAGCGGTGACGATGCCGTATGGCTGTGGTCTGCGGCCATGATGGGCATCACGACCGTGAATGCGGACGAGACACGCGTCTGGACCGACCGTATGCTCGGCACCGTAGTCGTCGGCGAGGGTATCGACCAGTACCACAACCCGCCCACGAAGCTTCAATCGGTCGTTCACTTCATGGTCGTCGATACGCTCGGCGATACGCAGGAAGTGCATACGGTCTACATCAACCTCAACAGCACGTATACCACAAGCGAGCATGCGAAGGACTACTCCGATGCGCACAGCGCCATCGAGCAGGTCATGCGCGACGAGGGTCAGGATATGAGCCTGCTCGACAAGTGC
>NZ_QROM01000025.1:10627-29132 GCF_003474365.1 Collinsella sp. AF38-3AC | reverse complement strand
CGGCGGACCATGTCGGGGCCGGCTCCATCACCCGTTTCCTAGACTGTCAAAAAGTAGTTTATAATTAGGACGGCTGACAGAGGTCGGCCCATGCAACCTCCTACCTTTCGGGAAATCATTGCCCTACTCAAGCACGATGGATTCGTGAAGGTCGCGCAAGTCGGTAGTGATGCTAAGTATGTTTCTGGTGACCGTGTTGTCACCGTGAACGGCTCTGGTGGCGATCGACCAAAGAAGGGCACGTGGGCAAGTATTCGTCGCCAAGCTGGATGGTAGTTGGAGGCAAAATGAGGCAGCGATTTACCTATGACTGCGTTCTCATAAAAGAAGACGACGGTTACTGCGCCAGCTTCCCGCAGATTCCCGGCGCCTTTGCCGATGGCGATACGCGCGAAGAAGCGATTGCCCATGCCACCGAGGCACTGATGGCGTTTTTGGCCGACGACCTCAACAACGGTTTGACTCCGGCAGGGTACGAACGCTCGGCCGAGGTCGTGGCCCTTTCAGTCGAAATCGACCACGAGGACGCTCGGGAAGCGGCGTGCCGAACATTTAAAGACGCAGCGCTGGACCTCAAAGTCTCCGCTCCGCGGATTACCGCGCTGGTCAAAGCCGGAAAGCTCGATGTTGAACTCGTCGACGGCCGTCGGATGATAACGATAGACAGCATCGAGCGCTACGCCGCCCAAGAACGCCACGCCGGCAGGCCAAAGAAGTTCGTCGCAGTCCAATAACCCCCTCACTTTCACCGACTACTAGAGCCGCTCACCAAACCAACATGCGCTCTGGGCAAATAGGTTGAACGTTTCGTGCGAGAATGCCCCACAGTAAACAAACTTGCACCAGAGCGTAAGGGGCTGGCATACACATGCAGACGGTCTATCGGGTATACGAGGGAACGCGCGAGCCGCATCGGCTTGCCGTCGAGCGCACGGCCGAGGTGCTCGGCCGCGGCGGCCTGGCTTTGATCCCGACCGAGACCGTCTACGGTGTCGCCGTGGCAGTTAAAGCCTTCTCCGATGCCGTCCCCCAAGATACAAGCGAGTTCCCGTCGTGGTCATGCGACCCGCAAGCCACCGTCAATGGCGCCGCGGTCCCTGCGCTCGGTACCGGCTACCGCCGCATCTTCACTCTCAAGCAACGTGAACTCACGCAAACCGTCGCTTGGCTGGTCGATGGCGTCGAAGCGCTCGACCGCTATGGCGTGGATATCCCGGAAGATGCCCGCGTACTCGCGCGACGATGCTGGCCGGGAGCCCTGACTATCGTGATTAAGGCAGCCCCCTGCGTGCCGACCTTTATGCGCGCTGCCGACGACACCGTGGCCCTGCGCGCTTCGGCCTCTCCCGTGGTCCAGGCGCTCATCCGCGCCTGCGGCAGTCCCCTTGCCTGCACGAGCGCCAATACGCACGGCGCGCCCTCGCCGGCAAGCTTTGCCGCCGTCGAGGGTCGCATCCTGGAGGGGGTCGATGTTGCCGTCGACGCCGGTGAGACCCCGTGTCGCGACGTCTCGACCATCGTGTCGTTCCAGCACGGCGGGCTCCAGATCCTGCGCCAAGGCGCACTTCCCGCATCAGAGATCGAACGGGTCCTGTCCGACCCGATGCAATAGAAAGGTGTAAGCGATGTCGTTGAATCTGGGCAGCCTGGGCATGGAAGATGCCTCGTTTAACTTTGGCGGTTCCTACATCATGGCGCTCGACTGCGGCACCACCTCGGTACTTGCGACCATCGTCGACGAGTACGGATGCATCGTCGCGCAGGCGCGTCGCAGCGTCAAAACCAGTTTTCCGCGTCCCGGTTGGGTAGAGCAAGACCCCATGGCGGTCCTCGCCAGTCAAATCGCCGTCATGATGGAAGTCCAGTTTAAGAGCGGTATCCACTCCGACCGCATTGCCGCCATCGGCATCTCCAACCAGCGCGAGACCACGGTGGTCTGGGACCGCGTGAGCGGTCAGCCGATCTATAACGCCATCGTATGGCAGTGCCGCCGTACCGCGCCGGCAATCGACGCGTTGGTTGAACAGGGTTGCGAGGAGTTGGTGCGCTCCCGCACGGGACTCACGCTCGACCCGTATTTCTCGGCCTCCAAGGTGCAGTGGATTCTCGACAACGTCGACGGCGCACGCGAGAGCGCGGCGGCGGGCGACCTCATGTTTGGCACCATCGACACCTGGCTCATCTACAACCTCACCGGCGGCCAGGTCTTTGCCACCGACTACACCAATGCCAGCCGCACGGCGCTCTTTAATATCCATACGCTCGATTGGGACGACGACCTGCTGGCGCTCTTTGACGTTCCACGTTCCATGATGCCCGAGGTTCGCTGGAGCTCGGGCGACTACGGCCGCGTCGCGAGCGACATCATGACCAACACGCCGCCCATCATGGGCGTGGCGGGCGACCAGCAGGCGTCGCTGTTCGGTCACTGCTGTTTCCGTCCCGGCCAGACCAAAAACACCTATGGCACGGGTTGCTTTATGCTCATGAACACCGGCGACGAGATCGTCGAATCCAAGAACGGCCTGGTCTCCACCATCGGTATCGCTGCGAACGGGAAGATCAGCTATGCACTCGAGGGCTCCATCTTCGCTGCCGGCTCCACCATGAACTGGCTTCGCAACAACATGGGCATCATCTCGAGCGCGAGCGAGTCGGCACAACTCGCCGCTTCGATTAACGACAACGAGGGCTGCTACTTCGTTCCCGCCTTTGCGGGTTTGGGTGCTCCCTGGTGGGACCCGCATGCTCGCGGTATCGTGTGCGGTCTGACCGGCGCCTCGAGCCGTGCGACCATCGTACGTGCCGCCTGCGAATCCATGGCATATCAGAGCTACGACGTGCTGCGCGCCATGGAGCAGGACGTGGGGCTTTCGATCGAGCGCCTGTCTGTCGATGGCGGTGCCTCGCGCAACGAGTTCATCATGCAATTCCAGGCCGACCTGCTGGATATCCCCGTGCTGCAATGCGAGACGGTGGAGACCACGGCAATCGGTGCCGCGTACTTGGCGGGTCTTGCCGTCGGCTATTGGGAAGACCTAGAAGAGCTGGAGCAAAATGCCCAGATCGTTAGGACCTTCCTTCCCCACATGTCTGCCGAGCGCCGCGAGCAAAACCTTGCGGGCTGGCGTGATGCAGTCAAGCGCTCGCTCAGTACCGCACAGTAGGGCTGCGATGGGCTGCTCGATACAATAAACCGCTAAACTAATGCTTGGCGTTCGGCGGCAACATTGCTGCGCGCCTTGTCAGCAAGGCCGTTTTGCGGCCGCAACGAAAGGGGCAATCAACCCATGACCGTCACCTACGACGCGTCCCGTGTGACGCTTGTCGATCACCCGCTCGTCCAGCACAAGCTGTCGATCCTGCGCGACAAAAACACCGGCACCAACCAGTTCCGCCAGCTCGTGCGCGAACTCGCGCTTTTTGACGGCTACGAGGCCATGCGCGACCTGCCTATGGAAGACGTCGAGGTCGAGACCCCCATCACTACCGCCACGTTCAAACAACTCGCCGGCAAGAAACTCGCCATCGTGCCCATCCTGCGTGCGGGCCTTGGCATGGTCGACGGCATCCTCGACCTGGTGCCCTCCGCTCGCGTGGGCCACATCGGCATGGAGCGCGACGAGGTTACCCACGAGCCGCACGAGTATTACTGCAAGATGCCCAAGGATATCGACCAGCGCATCTGCCTGGTCGTCGACCCCATGCTCGCCACGGGCGGTTCGGCCGAGATGGCCATCAGCTACCTGCGCGAGCGCGGTGTCAAGGACATCCGCATGCTGTGCATCGTCGCCGCGCCCGAGGGTCTCAAGTCGCTGACCGAAAAGGACTCCGGCGTACATATTTATACGTGCGCCATCGACGATCATCTCAACGAGGCAGCCTACATCGTTCCCGGCCTGGGCGACGCCGGCGACCGCATCTACGGCACGCTCTAGTCGTCGGGCCTTGTCGGCTACGGTCACAAATACGAAGAAATGGTGCGCGCGGGCGAGCAAAAGACGTCCACGCGCGCTCCTGTTAACGGACGTTTAGCCCAGAGGGGTTCGAGAAAAACGTATTACCTACCTGCGACATAAAGAAGGTCTTAAGAAAACGAACAGGTGAGTATTAACCGATGCTTTTTCGGTTGTACTTTAGCGATTGGCTCGTAAAATAGTCACCAATGTTTGGCGGGAACTGTTCTGGGAAGCGTTAAAGAAGGAAAGTGAGGACGCCAGTGTTTCAGATAGCCGATCTGCTCGCTATCGTTGCAGGCGTCATCGCGGGCGCGGTCGCCTTTCTTCCCTTTGTTTTTACGCTCAAGCCGGTTCTTGACGATAAGCAGAATGCGGACATGCTCAAGGGCATGGTGAGTCTGGCGGTCTCGGCAATCGCCCTGCTCGTCTTTACCTTGGTTGTGTTTGTGTTGTTCGGAGAGGCATTTCGCATGTTCCTCCTGGGCGAGGCGATCGGCTTCGTGGCCTTTATGGCCGCCTGCACGGTTCGCGTCGCCAAGGCGCTGCGAGATCCTCATGAGGTCGAAAGGTAAGTCGTGGAAATTTTTGAAAAGCTGCCTGATGAGATTAATCATCTGGTTAGCGAGTTCAGCTCCACCCCCGTCGTGGGCGATCTGAGCTGCGGCATCACGCAGTACTCGTTTTGGCTGATCGTCTCCACGATCGTGCTCCTGATCGTCCTAGCCGTGTTCAAGAAGAAGCAGACCCTGGTTCCCAAGGGCTTCTTCGTCAACGGTTTCGAGTACATCATCGAGTACGTCGAGAACGATATCGGCAAGGGCGTCGTGGGTGAGAACTGGAAGAAGCACTTCCCGTTCCTGTGCTCGCTTTTCCTGTTCATCCTGATCAATAACATGATCGGCCTGATCCCGGGAATGAAGCCCGGCACCGGCGCAATCGGCTCCACCGCCGCGCTCGCCATCTTCGCCTTCGTGTACTTCATCTACTACGGATGCAAGGCTCACGGCGTGATCGGCTACATCAAGAGCCTCGCCCCGCAGGGCGTGAGCTTCCCGATGAACGTGCTTGTGTGGGTCGTCGAGCTTTTCTCGACCTTCCTGCGCCTCATCACACTCGCCGTCCGTCTGTTCTGCAACATGTTCGCAGGACACGTGGTCATGGGCTCGTTCGCCATCATGGCGAGCATGTTCATGCAGCCGCTGCTTCAGCAGGTTTCCGCGGCCCACGCCGTCGGTGCCCTGCCTTCGCTGGCCTGGCTTGCTATCCTCATCCTGATCTATGCGATCGAGCTTGTGGTCGGCGCCATCCAGGCTTACGTCTTCACGGTCCTTACCGCCGTGTATGTCTCTGAGGCAGAGGAGGTCGCGGAGGAGGAGTAGTCTTCCGTTCGCGTCTTAAAGGTAAGGCAATTCGTTAAACCGCCGGTGCCCGTACCCATGGAGCCCGGCAGTTATAAAAAGGTTATCCTGCGTGAAATAAGACACGCACGACAAAGGAGGAATCGTGGGAGTTATCGGTTACGGTCTCGGTGTTATCGGCGCTGGTCTTGCTATCGGCCTGTCTGCTCTGGGTGCTACGGGTGCTATGGCCCGTCAGCCTGAGGTCCAGGGCCGCGTGTTCACCGTCTTCATCATGGGCTCCGCCTTCGGCGAGGCTCTGGCTCTGATCGGCTTCGTTGTCGCGCTGATCGTTAAATAGCACGGAGCGTCAAGTATGAATCTTTCATCCCAGAAGAGCGCGATCGCACTCTCCGCGTCCGCGGCCGCGCTGCTCATGCCGGTTTCCGCGTTCGCCGAGGACGGCGCTGCCGGTGCGGACATCCTCATCCCTAAGATGGCGGAGTTCATCCCGGCGCTTATCGCCTTCCTGATTATCTGGATCGTGCTGGCCAAGGTCGCCCTGCCGGGCATCATGAAAACCATGGAGGAGCGCGGCAAGAAGATCGAGGAGAGCCTCGACGAGGCCGAGAAGACCAAGCAGGAGGCTATCGCCAAGCGTGCTGAGTCCGACTCGATCGTCACCGACGCCCGTCGTCAGGCTGCCGACATCGTTCTCGAGGCCCGTAAGGACGCCGAGTCCGAGCGCGCCCGTATCATCGAGGCTGCTCACAAGGAGGCAGAGGAGATCATCGCCAAGGCCCATACGACTGTCGAGGACGAGCGCAAGTCCATTTACGCCGGTGCCGCGAGCTCCATCGCCGACCTGTCCGTTGCCGTCGCCACCAAGATCGTGGGCGAGGCACTCGAGGACGAGGCCGAGCAGAAGAAGCTCATCGAGCGCTACATCCAGGAAGCAGGTAGCCTGAATGCCGACTAGCCGCTATCAGGACAAGGTGCTCGAGACCTATGCGCGCTCCCTTCTGGAAGCCGCCAAGGCCGAGAACCATGTGTTCGAGGACCTCGAGATGATCGAGCGCTTGGCTTCTGCCAGCCCCGAGATCATCGCCGTGCTCGACACCATGTCCAAGCGCGACCAGCTCGACCTTCTTCCCAAGGTGGCAGCTGCCTTTAAGTATGTTGCCGAGGAAGACGAGGATGTAGTGGGCGTGACCGTCACCACGGCGATCCCGCTCGACGACGAGCTGCGTCAAACCATCACTAAGAAATGCGAGCAGGACTTCGGCCGCAAGGTATTCCTTATCGAGCAGGTCGACCCGTCTATCGTGGGCGGCCTGGTGCTCGAGGCCCGCGGCGAGCGTCGTGACATTTCCGTCAAGACGCAGCTGCGCATCGCGCAGGAGACCCTCGCAAACTCTGCTAATTCGTACGGAGGTGAAGCCTAATGTCCGAAACCCTCAATGCCCAGGATATCGCCAAGAAACTGCAGGAGCAGCTCACGAGCCTCTCCGCGACGGTCGATACGCATGAGGTTTCAACGGTCGACGAGGTAGGCGACGGCATCGCGCGCGTCTCCGGCCTCAAGAGCGCCATGGCAGGCGAGCTTCTGGAGTTCAAGAGCTCCGATACCGGTGAGACCGTCTTCGGCCTTGCCCAAAACCTTGACCGTGACGAGGTCGGCGCCGTTCTGTTTGGTGCCGTCGACTCCATCAAGGAAGGCGACGAGTGCCGCACCACTGGCCGCATTATGGATATCCCTGTGAGCCGTGCTATGCTTGGCCGCGTCGTCAATCCGCTCGGCCAGCCTATCGACGGCCTGGGTGACATCGTCGCCACGCACCGTCGTCCCATCGAGTTCAAGGCCCCCGGTGTCATCGACCGTACCCCGGTGTGCGAGCCGGTTCAGACCGGCCTGTTGGCTATCGACTCCATGGTGCCTATCGGCCGTGGTCAGCGTGAGCTCATCATCGGCGACCGAAAGACCGGTAAGACCGCCATTGCCATCGACGCTATCCTCAATCAGAGCGGCAAGGGCATGGTCTGCATCTATGTCGCCATCGGCCAGAAGGCCTCCACGGTTGCCAACATCCGCGAGACCCTCGCTCAGCACGGTGCGCTCGACTACACCATCATCGTTTCGGCCACCGCTGCCGATTCCGCCCCTATGCAGTACATCGCGCCTATGGCCGGTGCCGCTATCGGCGAATTCTTTATGTACAACGGCGAGGATGGTAAGCCCGCCAACGAGACCAACCCCGGCGGTCACGTGCTCGTCATCTACGACGACCTGTCCAAGCAGGCTGTGGCCTACCGTCAGATGTCGCTGACGCTGCATCGTCCGCCCGGACGCGAGGCCTATCCTGGCGACATCTTCTACCTGCACTCTCGTCTGCTCGAGCGTGCCGTCAAGATGTCCAAGAAGAACGGTTACGGCTCCATGACGGCCCTGCCGATCATCGAGACCCAGGACGGCGATGTCTCGGCCTACATTCCGACCAACGTCATTTCCATTACCGATGGTCAGATCTACCTGCAGTCCGAGCTCTTCTTCCAGGGTCAGCGCCCGGCAGTCGACGTGGGCATTTCCGTGTCCCGCGTTGGTGGCGACGCGCAGACCAAGGCCATGAAGCAGGTCGCCGGCAACCTCCGTCTGGACCTCGCTTCGTATCAGGAGCTCGCCGGCTTTACGCAGTTCGGCTCCGACCTTGACGAGGCTACTCAGAAGCAGCTGACCCATGGTGCCCGCATGACCGAGCTCCTGAAGCAGCCGCGTTATAAACCATTTGAGGTTGGCGAGCAGATCGTTGCGCTGTTCGCTGGCAACGAGGGCTTCCTGGACGACCTGGAGATCGCCGACGTGCTGCCTTTCCGTGCCGAGCTCATCGAGTACATGGACAATGGCTTTGGCTTACTGCTCGACAAGGTTCGCGCCAAGAAGATCGATGATGACACCAAGGCTGAGCTCTTGCGCGTCATCGGCGACTTTAAGCAGCAGTTCATGGCCAAGCACCATTCGGATGTTTCTGGATCAGAGGAGAACTAAGCCCTATGGCCAACCTTCGCGACATTAAGAAGCGAATCTCCTCGGTTACCACGACCAAGCAGATCACGCGCACGATGGAGATGGTCTCTACGGCCAAGATCCGTCGTGCCCTCGATCGCTCCAAGCAGGCCGAGCCCTATAAGGAGGCGCTGACCGACGTCATGTTGACGGTCGCCGGCGACGCCTCCTGTTCGGGCACCGATCCCATGCTGCAGAAGCATGAGAGCGTCAAGCATGGCCTGATTGTCGTCATTGCCTCGGACCGCGGCCTTGCCGGCGGTTTCAATACGACAGTGGAGCGTACGGCCGAAAAGCTCGCCGCTTCTTGGGCGAACGACGGCATCGAGTGCGAGATCATCGCGTGCGGGCGCAAGCCGGCCACGTATTTTCGCGACCGCGCAAACGTCATCATGCACTTTGAGGGCAACTCCTCTGAGCCCGATTTCAATCAGGCCCGCATGATCTCCTCTCATATCTGCGATGCGTATCGTGCCGGTGAGCTTGACCGTGTCGAGCTTGTCTACCACCACGCAAAGAACCGCGTGGATCAGGAGCTTCGCGTCGAGCATCTGTTGCCGCTCGACCCCGAGATGATCGCTATGGCCCACGGTCCGCGTAAGAACGAGACCGACGCCCCTAAGCGCATCTCGTCCACGTTCGAGTTCGTGCCCTCTCCCGAGCATGTTCTCGGCAAGCTTGTACCGTCGTATATCCTGACGGTCATCTACCAGGCCCTGATCGATTCGGCGGCTGCCGAGCAGGGTGCACGCCGCAAGGCCATGCACTCCGCGACGGAAAACGCCACCGCGATCATCTCGACCCTTACCCGCACGTATAGTCGCGTGCGCCAGGCTTCGATCACGACCGAGATTAACGAGATCGTCGGCGGAGCCTCAGCATTGGAGGAACAGTAATGGCTAATAACACCGTAAAGCTTGCGGTCGAGGAAGCCACCAAGAAGACGACTGCCGGTGATGGTCGCATCGTGCGTATCATCGGCCCTGTCGTCGACGTCAAGTTTGACGGCGCGGTGCCCCCGATCTACAACGCGCTCACGGTCGAGGCCGAGACCCCGATCGGTCATCTGAGCACGATCCTCGAGGTCGAGAGTCAGCTTCCGGGCGGCGTCGTCCGCACGGTCGCCATGTCCTCGACCGACGGCCTGCAGCGCGGCCTCATCGCCACCGATACCGGTGAGCCCATGAAGATGCCCGTTGGTCCCAAGACGCTCGGCCGCATTTGGAACGTCATGGGCAAGCCCGTCGACGGCAAGCCCATGCCCGAGGTGGAGGAGTTCTACCCCATCCACCATGCAGCGCCCCGCTTTGACGAGCTCACCACCAAGACCGAGATCTTCGAGACCGGCATCAAGGCCGTCGACCTGCTTGAGCCCTACATCCGTGGCGGCAAGACGGGCCTGTTTGGCGGCGCCGGCGTCGGCAAGACCGTTCTGATTCAGGAGCTCATCAACAACCTCGCCCAGGAGCACGGCGGCACCTCGGTGTTCACCGGCGTCGGCGAGCGTACCCGCGAGGGCACCGACCTGTTCCTCGAGATGAGCGAGTCTGGCGTTATCGACAAGACCTGCTTGGTCTATGGTCAGATGAACGAGCCGCCCGGAGCGCGTCTGCGCATCGGTCTGGCCGGCCTTACCACCGCTGAGTATTTCCGTGATCGTGGCCAGGACGTTCTACTGTTCATCGACAACATCTTCCGCTTCTCCCAGGCAGGTTCCGAGGTTTCCGCACTGCTGGGCCGTATGCCGTCCGCCGTTGGTTACCAGCCCACGCTGGCAACCGAGATGGGCGACCTCCAGGAGCGCATTACCTCGACCAAGACGGGCTCAATTACCTCCGTCCAGGCTGTCTACGTCCCCGCAGACGACCTGACCGACCCGGCGCCTGCCACGACGTTTACGCACCTCGACGCCACCACGGTTCTTTCGCGTAGCATTTCGTCGCTCGGCCTGTTCCCGGCTATCGACCCGCTCGCGTCTTCCTCCGACGCTCTCGATCCCTCGATTGTCGGCGAGGAGCACTACCGTGTCGCCGTCAAGGTCCAGGAGCTCCTGCAGGAGTACTCCGACCTTCAGGACATCATCGCCATTCTGGGTATGGACGAGCTGTCCGAGGAGCAGCGCCTTACGGTCAACCGCGCTCGTAAGATTCAGCAGTTCCTCTCGCAGTCCTTCCACGTCGCCGAGAAGTTCACCGGCAATCCCGGTGTCTACGTCCGCGTCGAGGATACCGTCCGCTCCTTTGCCGAGATTGTCGACGGCAAGGCCGATGACCTGCCCGAGCAGGCTTTCCGCTATGCTTCCACGATTGAGGACGTGCGCGAGCGCGCCCGCAAGATGGGGGAGAAGTAGGTTATGCGTATCCGCATCGTGTGCCCCGTGAGCTGCGCCTATGAGGGCGATGCTGCGTTTGTGTCGATTCCGTCCACGGATGGCGAGTTTGGCGTTCTGCCTGCTCACTCCAGCGAGATCTGCACGATCGACCGCGGTTACGTTCGCGTTTCCGATAAGGCCATGGGCACTGTCGACCACACGTTTGCCGTGGCCGGCGGCTATGCCCAGGTTGCGGACGATGTCGTGACCGTTCTCGCCGAGCGCGCTTGCGATCTGGCGACCGTCGATGCCGACAAGCTTAAAGCTGATATTCAAGGTTTTGAAGAGAAGCTGGGTAATTTGTCGGAGGATGATGCACGCCGCGCCTACCTCTATAATGAAATCGCATGGTGTAAGCTCAAGCTTGCCCAATAGTCAAACGATTTAACGTTCGACCATTTGCGAACACATCATGCCCGGGATGGCCCAGCCACCCCGGGCATGCTTTTTGAAAGGGTAGACCTTGGATATTATCCGCGTTGAGGGTGGCCATGCCATCGGAGGCTCCGTGCCCGTTTCGGGTGCCAAGAACTCCGCGCTCAAACTCATGGCGGCAACGCTTCTGGCGCCGGGCAAGACGACGCTGCAGAACGTGCCCGATATTTCCGATGTCCACGTGATGGGCAAGGTGCTCAAGGGCATGGGCGCTACGATCGATGTTCTCGACGAGCACACGCTCGAGATCGATACCTCTCAGGCCGATTCTTGGGAGGCCCCCTACGAGCTCGTTGCCAAGATGCGTGCTTCCACCGCCGTCATGGGACCCCTGCTGGGTCGCTTCCATCGCGCCAAGATCGCCATGCCGGGCGGCTGCAACCTGGGTGCTCGCAAGATCGATATGCACATTCTGGGTCTTGAGGCCCTGGGCGTAGAGTTTGATACCGCCCACGGCTACATCAACGCCAGCGCGCCTCAGGGCCTGCGCGGCACCACCGTCACGCTCGAGTTTGCCAGTGTCGGTGCGACCGAGAACCTCATCATGGCCTCTGTGCGCGCACAGGGCACCACGGTTATCGACAATGCCGCCCGCGAGCCCGAGATCGTCGATCTCGCCAACATGCTCAACGAAATGGGCGCCAAGATTGTCGGCGCCGGTACGCCTGTCGTGACCATCGAGGGCGTGGAAGAGCTCCATCCCGTTACCCATCGCGTGGTGGGCGACCGCATCGAGGCCGGTACCTTTATCGTCGCCGGTGCGCTGATGGCTGACGATCGCGGTGTCGACGTCACGGGTTTTTGCCCCATCCATCTGGGCATGGTGCTCAAGAAGATGGAGCTCATGGGCATCGATTGCGAGCGTACCGACGACGGCGTTCACGTGAATCGCGCCGAGCGCATCAAGCCGGTCGACATCCAGACGCTTCCGTTCCCCGGCTTCCCGACCGACATGCAGGCACAAATTATGGTGCTCTCCGCCCTCGCCGATGGCAGTTCCGTTATTACCGAGAACATCTTCGAGAATCGCTTTATGTTTGCCTCTGAGCTGGTGCGCATGGGTGCCGACATTCGTATCGAGAGCCATCATGCCATGATTCATGGCGTCAAGGGCTTCTCGGGTGCACAGGTCACCTCGCCCGACCTTCGTGGCGGCGCGGCGCTTGTGGTTGCCGGTCTTATCGCCGACGGCGTTACCGAGGTCTCTGCCATCCATCACATCAAACGTGGCTACGAGCAGTTTGTCGAAAAGCTGCAGGCGCTTGGCGCGCATGTCGAACATGCCACTGTCCCCGATCCCGTCATCTACTAATGCAGGTTGCCTATGTTTAACAAGAAGCCCCTGGCGGATAACACCCGAAGACCCTCGACTGGTGCGCAGGCCAAGATCTACAGCCGCGACAACGTCGCTCGCTATTCCGAGCGCGCCCGCCAGCGCCGTCGTAGCCACACGATTCGTCACGTCGCGCTCATTGTCGTGCTTGGCGTGCTGCTGAGTGCCACTACCGCTGCCGGCCTGTGGTTTGCCACCATTATGGGCAAGCTCGGCGATTCTAATGTCATTACCGACAATCTGCGTCGGGTTCTGGTTGACACCGATGAGGCAAAGGATCCGTTCTACGTGCTGCTTCTTGGCACCGACGGCCGTCCGGGCGAGGATACGTATCGTGCCGACTCGATTATCTTGGCACGCATCGACCCCACGCAAAAGCAGGCGACGCTCATTTCCGTTCCGCGCGATACCAGGGTCGTGTACAAGGGCGAGACCATGAAGATCAACGCCTGCCATACCGTTGGCGGCGCCGAAGCCATGGTCGAGGCGGTCAACGAGCTGTGCGGTGTTCAGATTTCCCACTATGCCGAGGTCAGCTTCGACGGTATGCAGGCGCTGATTGATTCGGTTGGCGGTATCGACATTAACGCAACCGATGATGTTGACGACCCCGAGCACCTGGATATTAAGATTACCGCTGGTCAGCAGCATATGGACGGAGCTACCGCCCTTACCTATGCCCGCTGCCGCTACATCTATGCCGACGGCGATTACACGCGCATGCGCCACCAGCGTCAGGTGCTTGGCGCCCTTGCCAACCAGATTCTCAATAACTTCGATGCCACGAAGATTTTTGGCCTGGTTAATTCGCTGTCCGATATGCTCGTAACCGATATGAGCGTTCAGGATATCGTGGCTACGGTCAACGCCATGCGCGGTATGGATGTCGACGGTATCTACTCGGCCAACCTGCCCTCGTACGCCGACGACAGCACCATGATCGACGGTGTGAGCTACGTCTTTGTCTACGAGGACGAGCTCAAGGAAATGATGGAGCGCGTCGATGCCGGCAAGGATCCCAAGGGTCCCAACACCATGGGCCTTTCCGACGGTTCCAGCTCTACGATCGGCGACCTGAACAACAACACGTCTGACGATTACGCAAACGGTACCGCAACCTCATCGGTCAGCTCTGACGATTCCGATGACTCAAGCGATTCGAGCGATTCGGACTACTACGAACAGCCCACCGGCGACGGCAACGGCTACGAAGCCAACTACTAAGTTACGGCGTTTTACCAAACGCCGTAACGGCTCGACGCTGCGCGCCGCCCAAGGCGACAATTTGTCATTCAAAAGGCAGGGCATGACCAGAAGGTCAATGCCCTGCCTTTTTCATGCCAACTTGTTCGCCTTGGACGTCGCTCGCTGACGTTGGCTCAACCTGCGATGTTGACTACTCCCCTTGTATCAAAAACCGCCCCGTTCTCTGTAGAGGACGGGGCGGTTCGTCTTTTGGACCTGTGCAGCCAGGCTTATGCGAAACGGGCGACGAGCTCCTGGAGCACGTCGGTCATCTTGACGAGCGAACTGACCGGGACAAACTCGTTGACGCCGTGGTAGCAATAGCCGCCGGTGGAAAGGTTGGGGCAGGGCAGACCGCGGAACGACAGCTGAGCGCCGTCGGTGCCGCCACGAATCGGCAGCACTTGGGGCTCAACGCCGCAGGCAAGGTAGGCTTCCTTGGCAACATCAATAAGCTCGGGATAGTCACGAACGATCTCGGCCATATTTCGATACTGCTGCTTAATCTCGACCGTCACGCGCTCCTCACCCAGACGCTGGTTGAGCATCGAGGCGGCGGCATCAATAAGGTCGAGTTTCTGCTGGAACTTGGCGGCGTCATGGTCGCGGACGATATAGCGCGCTGTGGCGTGATCGACGGTCGCAGATACACCCTCAAGGTGATAAAAGCCCTCGTAGCCTTCCGTATACTCCGGGCGCTGCACGTAGGGGAGCAACGCGTTGAAGTCGCAGAACAGATTGCCTGCGTTGACCATACGGCCCTTGGCGTCGCCCGGGTGGATGGACTGGCCCTCAAAGCGGACGGTCGCCTCGGCGGCGTTAAAGCACTCCCACTCCAGCTCGCCGATGGGGCCGCCGTCGACCGTGTAGGCGTACTTGCAGCCAAAGGTATCGATATCCAACAGCTCGGCTCCGTGACCGATCTCCTCGTCAGGGCAGAAGCAAATGCCGAGTGCGGGATGGGGCAGAGAGGGGTCCTGAGCGATACGCGCGACAAGCGACATGATCTCGGCGACGCCTGCCTTGTCGTCCGCGCCCAGCAGCGTGGTGCCATCGCTGCAGACCAGGTCCTCACCCGCGAGGTCGTTCAGGGCGGGAAGCTTGGCAGTACTCATGGCAACGGGCTTACCGTCAACCGTGCCGCAGACCAGGTCGCCGCCTTCGTAGTGTACGATGTGTGGCTTCACGCCGGCGCCCGGTGCAACTTCGGTGGTGTCGAGATGGGCGATCAGGCCCAGGGCGGGCTTGTCCTCAGCGCCCGCACTTGCGGGGATATGCGCGCAGACATAGGCGTGCTCGGTCACGTGGGCATCTTCCGCACCAAGCTCGCGCAGCTCTTCAGCCAGCACGTTGGCAAGGTCAAACTGAACGGCGCTCGAGGGTACCTGGTCGCAGTTTGCATCCTCGGACTGCGTGTTGATCTGGACGTAGCGCAAAAAGCGCTCGAGGACATCGGGGTTCGTGGTGGTGTTTTCCATAAAGACCGCTCCAATCTTGGTCGTCGTGTGCAACAAGAACTCTAGCACGGTATGCCACGGCATACCGCGACGCTTGGATGGGGTAGAATCAGCCATTGAATGCAGAAGGGACGGAAGATCATGGATACGACAAATAGCTCGCGCGAACTACATCTGACGGTGGCGAACGAAGACTACTTGGAGTGCATGGTTCGCATTGAAAGCGAAGAGGGGGAAACCAACGGCGTGCGATCGGTCGACATCGCGCAGCGCCTTGGCGTCTCCAAGGCATCGGTCAATAAAGCGGTTTCGGCGCTCAAGGCATCCGAGCTTGTCGAGCAATCGCACTATGGCAAGGTAATCCTGACCGATCGCGGCCGCGAGGTTGGCACGGCTATCTGGTACCGTCATCGCCTCATCCGCACGTTTTTGGTTCAGGAGCTCGGTGTCGAATTTGAGCGAGCCGATTCCGAGGCCTGCATGATGGAGCATGCGCTATCCGAGGACACGATGAGCCGCTGGCTCGCCTATCTCGAAAAGCAGGGAATCAGCGTCGAGGAATAGCGGGATATATATGGATACGAGTTATTACAACCGCTTTGGTGCCGAGGAACTTACGCGCCGCTTGTCGAGCGAGACCTTGTTGGCGCAGGGCCCCATGGGCAGTGTTCTGTTGAGTGAGTACGATGCCGCCGATATTCCACCGGCGTTTTGGAATCTGGCAGAGCCGCAGACCGTTTCTCGTATCCATCGCTTGTATGTCGCCGCCGGCGCGCAGGTACTCATTACCAATACCTTTCAGGCATCAAGCTATGCCCTCACGCACGACCAGATTGCGCCGTCCGTGGCGGAGGTCAATCGCGGGGCCGTCGACGATGCCCGCCAGGCGCACCCTCAGCTGCTGCTGGGCTCGATGGGTCCGATCGGTATTGAGTGGTTTGCCGAGGACTCTGCCGAGTTTCGTGAGATCCGAGGCATTGCGCGCGAACAGGCGCACGCCTTACTCAATGCTGGTGTTGATGGTCTGCTGATCGAGACGGTGACGTCTATCCGTAATTTGCAGCCCATGCTTGCCGGCGCCCGAGATGCCGCCGACGACATGCCTGTCCTGGTGAGTTTTGTCGTTGACGATAAAGGCGACCTGTTGGGCGATGGCCTCAACATCGAGGCAGCCGTTTTGTACGCCGAAAAACACGGCGCAAACTCGGTTGGTGTTAATTGCTGTTCGCTTGCGGCCGCGAACGCGGCGGTGCCCAAGATGGTTGCATCGGCGACTACTCCCGTCACGGTGCGTCCCAACGTGGGCGATCCGGTCCAGACTCAGGATGGCCCCGTATGGCACGAGAACCCCGAAGCTTTCGCGCGCGCATGCATCGAATGGAGACATGCCGGTGCCGCAATGGTGGGCAGTTGCTGTGGAACCACGGCAATCACTACGGCAGCGATGGCCGAGGCGCTCGATATATAAAGGGCAAAACCGCTCCATACGGGGCGGTTTTTTTTATTGCTTGCATGTCCTCGGCAGCATTTGCCCAAATGGTGAATGCTGGTGCCGACAGGTTGCCGAGTGCGTGCTGCGGGTATACCTCATGCGTACCATGATCCAAACACTGTGAGGTGTCTGCGCGTGTGCGCGATAATTCATTTTGGAACTGACGGTTGGCGCGCCCGCGTCGACGACGACTTTACCGTCGACAACGTTGCCCGCATTGCCGATGCCGTCGGCGAGTTGTGGCAAAAGATCAATCCCGGCAAAACAGTATATATAGGGTTCGACACCCGGCCGCAGGCGCGCGAGTTTGCTGAGCTTGCGGCAGGCGTGCTTGCCGCTCACGGATTGGACGCAGTGCTCGCATCTCGGCCTGTTCCGACCCCCGCCCTTACGTGGGCGGCGGCGTATGACGGTGAGGCGTGCGGCGCGCTCATGGTGACGGGGTCCCATCATCCGCAGGGTTATCTGTGCCTCAAGATTCGCATGGGTGACGGCTCGACCGCCAACCAGGATGTCATCGAAGAGCTCGAAGAGACCATGGCTCCCGAGCCAATGGGGATCGAGGGGCAATATCGCACCGCGGATATCATTCCTGACTATATGCAGGCGGTGGCATCGTTTGTCGATGCCGAAGCCATCCGCGCCGCGCACCTGCGCGTGGTGGTTGATCCCATGGGCGGTGCAGCCCAGGGCTATCTAGCTGACTTGCTGCGCGAGCTTGGCGTTGAGGTGCACGAGATTCATGCCGGGCAGGCACCTGACCAAGAAGATATCTGCCCCGACCCCGTTGAGCCGTGGGTGGACGCTTGCGAGCGCACGGTTATCGAGGACGGAGCTTGCGCTGGCCTGGTGACCGACGGCGACGCCGACCGTATCGGCGCGGTTGACGAGCGCGGCAGATATATACATCCGCATCAGATCATGGCGCTCGTTTTGGGCGACTTGGTTCAATTTCGTAATTTGGAGGGGCGCGTCGTCGTCAATCTCTCATGCTCGACGCTCGTGCGTCGCATTGCCGAGACGCTTGGCTGCCGCGTGACCGTCAAACCAGTCGGTTTCAAATATATAGCGGCCGAGATGAAGAAGGGCGGCGTTCTCATAGGCGGCGAAGAAGCCGGTGGTATCGGCATCGCCGCTCATATGCCCGAGCGCGATGGAATCCTCGCCTGTCTGATTCTGTGCGAGCTTATGGCAAAGACGAACGCGCCTTTGGGCGTTCTGGTCGACCAACTCGAGGACAGTTTTGGTAAGACGAGTTACGGTCGACGCGATTTGCGCCTTGAGGCCGAAGATGCCGAAACGTTACGAACCCTGCTGCCAGGCGTAAACCCCAAGTCGATTTGTGGCAAGGTGCCGCAAAACGTTAGTCATATGGATGGCTTGCGTTTGGCATTCGAGGATGACACGTGGCTGCTGGTCCGTCCTAGCGGGACCGAACCAGTGGTGCGCGTCTACGCCGAGGGGTTCTCGGTGGAAGAACGTGATGAGTTGCTCGATGCTGGCTGTGCTTTAGCTAGGGGGACGTATCCGCTTTAACCATGAGACTGCCTTATATAAAGAGATGCTCGGCGAGCGGTAGTTAACGGCTGGCAAACGTTAGTCGGATTCCAAACTGTGGAGGAAATGTGTGCGCCCTGATTCCCGCCCCCGGGGCCCCTCCGGTCTGGCAATATATCTCCTTGCCGCGCGGCCCGGTCGAACCGGATGGACCGCGCAGGCGTGCACCTTGAGAACCGGATACTGCGAGGATGGACACAACAGATGTGTCGCATCCGGGCAGACATCGAACCATTTGAAATGGTCTGACTTGGATTT
>NZ_QROM01000025.1:8841-10617 GCF_003474365.1 Collinsella sp. AF38-3AC | reverse complement strand
GGCAGACATCGAACCATTTGAAATGGTCTGACTTGGATTTGTTTTTCGCAAGGCCGCCGAGAGGCGGCCCCGAGAAATTCCTTTTCCTATCAAACAGAACCATATGAATCGAACGGAACCGATCAGCGAGTGACTGAGAGGACCGGACGGGCTCGAGGCCCAAATATTTTTGGACGGAGAGTTCGATCCTGGCTCAGGATGAACGCTGGCGGCGCGCCTAACACATGCAAGTCGAACGGCACCCCTCTCCGGAGGGAAGCGAGTGGCGAACGGCTGAGTAACACGTGGAGAACCTGCCCCCTCCCCCGGGATAGCCGCCCGAAAGGACGGGTAATACCGGATACCCCGGGGTGCCGCATGGCACCCCGGCTAAAGCCCCGACGGGAGGGGATGGCTCCGCGGCCCATCAGGTAGACGGCGGGGTGACGGCCCACCGTGCCGACAACGGGTAGCCGGGTTGAGAGACCGACCGGCCAGATTGGGACTGAGACACGGCCCAGACTCCTACGGGAGGCAGCAGTGGGGAATCTTGCGCAATGGGGGGAACCCTGACGCAGCGACGCCGCGTGCGGGACGGAGGCCTTCGGGTCGTAAACCGCTTTCAGCAGGGAAGAGAAGAGACTGTACCTGCAGAAGAAGCCCCGGCTAACTACGTGCCAGCAGCCGCGGTAATACGTAGGGGGCGAGCGTTATCCGGATTCATTGGGCGTAAAGCGCGCGTAGGCGGCCCGGCAGGCCGGGGGTCGAAGCGGGGGGCTCAACCCCCCGAAGCCCCCGGAACCTCCGCGGCTTGGGTCCGGTAGGGGAGGGTGGAACACCCGGTGTAGCGGTGGAATGCGCAGATATCGGGTGGAACACCGGTGGCGAAGGCGGCCCTCTGGGCCGAGACCGACGCTGAGGCGCGAAAGCTGGGGGAGCGAACAGGATTAGATACCCTGGTAGTCCCAGCCGTAAACGATGGACGCTAGGTGTGGGGGGGCGATCCCCCCGTGCCGCAGCCAACGCATTAAGCGTCCCGCCTGGGGAGTACGGCCGCAAGGCTAAAACTCAAAGGAATTGACGGGGGCCCGCACAAGCAGCGGAGCATGTGGCTTAATTCGAAGCAACGCGAAGAACCTTACCAGGGCTTGACATATGGGTGAAGCGGGGGAGACCCCGTGGCCGAGAGGAGCCCATACAGGTGGTGCATGGCTGTCGTCAGCTCGTGTCGTGAGATGTTGGGTTAAGTCCCGCAACGAGCGCAACCCCCGCCGCGTGTTGCCATCGGGTGATGCCGGGAACCCACGCGGGACCGCCGCCGTCAAGGCGGAGGAGGGCGGGGACGACGTCAAGTCATCATGCCCCTTATGCCCTGGGCTGCACACGTGCTACAATGGCCGGTACAGAGGGATGCCACCCCGCGAGGGGGAGCGGATCCCGGAAAGCCGGCCCCAGTTCGGATTGGGGGCTGCAACCCGCCCCCATGAAGTCGGAGTTGCTAGTAATCGCGGATCAGCATGCCGCGGTGAATGCGTTCCCGGGCCTTGTACACACCGCCCGTCACACCACCCGAGTCGTCTGCACCCGAAGTCGCCGGCCCAACCGCCAAGGGGGGAGGCGCCGAAGGTGTGGAGGGTGAGGGGGGTGAAGTCGTAACAAGGTAGCCGTACCGGAAGGTGCGGCTGGATCACCTCCTTTCTAGGGAGATAAATCTTCTAGAGAGAAACACTTTAACTCGAATGGGGGGCAGGAGCCCGTCCGGTAGATGTCCCGCCACGGATGATTCCCCGCAGCACC
>NZ_QROM01000025.1:251-8734 GCF_003474365.1 Collinsella sp. AF38-3AC | reverse complement strand
CGTTCTTAGAGAGACAAACTTTAACTCGAATGGGGGGCAGGAGCCCGTCCGGTAGATGTCCGCCAGGATACGTCCCCGCAGCACCCGGTCCCCGGGGTCGCACCCGCGTACCTTGAGAGCCGCATAGCGATAGGAGAGAGATGGAAGATACTTCTTCCAGACTCGATTCTTTTCTGCGATTTATCAGACAGAATGATAGCAATCATTCATCCGATCCAAACAAGAAGAATTCACTTATCAAATGAGTGAGGAGCATCTGATCGCGAGCACAGTACATTGGCTGTGCCGCGGTATGAGATACCCGAATTGCGACATACGAGCGCTATTCATGATATCGATTAATTAACTTAATTAGCGACACGTGGATATCCCGCGGGCCCGGAGCGGTCCCGCAAGATACCACGGGCGCACGGCGGATGCCTTGGCACAGGGAGCCGATGAAGGACGCGGCAAGCTGCGATAATCCCCGGCGAGGAGCACACATCCTTCGACCCGGGGGTCTCCGAATGGGCGAACCCATCCACAGAGGTGTGGATATCCCCCCGCCGAACGCATAGGCGGGGGGAGGACAACCCGGGGAACTGAAACATCTAAGTACCCGGAGGAGAGGAAATCAATCTCGAGACTCCCCGAGTAGCGGCGAGCGAAAGGGGACCGATGGCCAAACCGTCGAGCGGGCATACCCGGCAGGGGTTCCGCCGGCGGGGTTGCAGGGCCGCGCATCCGGGGGCTGCCGCCCCCGGGCGCAGGTCCGGCTGGGGAGCGGAACGGCATGGGAGGGCCGGCCGCAGCGGGTGACAGCCCCGTACGCGAACCCAGACCGGACGGCGCGACGCGGTCCCTGAGTAGGGCCGGGCACGTGAAACCCGGTCCGAACCTGGGTGGACCACCATCCAAGCCTGAGTACTACCCTGTGACCGATAGCGCACCAGTACCGTGAGGGAAAGGTGAAAAGCACCCCGGGAGGGGAGTGAAACAGTACCTGAAACCGTGCGCCCACGAGCAGTCGGAGCACCTTTATGGTGTGACGGCGTGCCTTTTGTAGAATGAGCCAGCGAGTCGCTGGCGCGGGGCGAGGTTAACCGGAAGGGAGCCGTAGCGAAAGCGAGCCTTAACAGGGCGACTTGAGTCCCGCGCCGCGGACGCGAAGCCGGGTGAGCTATCCGTGGGCAGGCTGAAGCGGGGGTAAGACCCCGTGGAGGGCCGAACGCACGTCGGTTGAAAACGGCGGCGATGACCTGCGGATAGGGGTGAAAGGCCAATCAAACCCGGAGATATCTCGTTCTCCCCGAAATAGCTTTAGGGCTAGCGTCGCGCGTTCACCGCCGGAGGTAGAGCACCGGATGGACGAGGGGGCTTCGCCGCCTACCGAATCCAACCGAACTCCGAATGCCGGCGGCCCAGAGCGCGGCAGTCAGAGCATGTGGGCTAAGCTGTGTGCTCGAGAGGGAAACAGCCCGGACCGCCCGCTAAGGTCCCCAAGTTCCAGCCGAGTGGCAAAGGATGTGCGTCCGCCCAGACAACCAGGATGTTGGCTTAGAAGCAGCCATGCATTCAAAGAGTGCGTAACAGCTCACTGGTCGAGTGGACATGCGCCGACAATACACGGGGCTAAGCTGGACACCGAAGCGGCGGGATTTTGACTTACAGAATCGGTAGGGGAGCTTCCCATGGGCGGGGAAGCCGCCGGGCGACCGGCGGTGGAGCGCATGGGAGTGAGAATGCTGGCATGAGTAGCGAGAGACGAGAGAGTAACTCGTCCGCCGTGAACCCGAGGTTTCCTGGGCAAGGCTAATCCTCCCAGGGTCAGTCGGGGGCTAAGGCGAGGCCGGAAGGCGTAGCCGACGCGCAGCAGGCAGACATTCCTGCACCGCGCACGCGGCGCTACGACCGACGGGGCGACGGATGGGGGTGGCTCGGCGGGGTTCTGGACGTCCCCGTGATGGAGCGCGGCCCGCGGACCAGGGAAATCCGGTCCGCAGAAGGGCGAGGCTCCGGACGAAGCACTTAAGCGAAGCGAGTGAGCCCGAGGTCCCTAGAAAAACCCCTAGGCAGGCGCGTGCGCGCCCGTACCGCAAACCGACACAGGTGGGTGGGTAGAACATACCGAGGCGATCGGGTCAACCATGGTCAAGGAACTCGGCACAATGGCCCCGTAACTTCGGGAGAAGGGGTGCCCGCGCGTACGTGAACGGACTTGCTCCGGGAGCGGAGGCGGGCCGCAGTGGAGAGGCCCAAGCGACTGTTTACCAAAAACACAGGACTCTGCAGAAGCCGCAAGGCGACGTATAGGGTCTGACGCCTGCCCGGTGCCGGAAGGTCACGCGGAGGAGTTAGCGCACCGCGCGAAGCCCCGAAGCCAAGCCCCGGTAAACGGCGGCCGTAACTATAACGGTCCTAAGGTAGCGAAATTCCTTGTCGGGTAAGTTCCGACCTGCACGAAAGGCGCAACGACTTGGGCGCTGTCTCGACCATGGACCCGGTGAAATTGCACTGGTCGTGAAGATGCGACTTACCCGCGGAAGGACGGAAAGACCCCGTGAACCTTCACTGCAGCTTGGCATTGGCCGCTGGTCCCGCGTGTAGAGGATAGGCAGGAGGCACAGATCCGGAGGCGCCAGCCCCCGGGGAGCCGCCCTTGGAATACTGCCCTCGCGCGACCGGCGTCCTAACCCGAGGCCGTCACCCGGCTCGGGGACCGTGCCAGGCGGGCAGTTTGACTGGGGCGGTCGCCTCCTAAAGGGTAACGGAGGCGCGCGAAGGTCCGCTCGGGACGGTCGGCAACCGTCCTTTTGAATGCAAGAGTACAAGCGGGCTTGACTGCGAGGCCCACGAGCCGAGCAGGTGCGAAAGCAGGCTCTAGTGATCCGGCGGCCCCGAGTGGGTGGGCCGTCGCTCAACGGATAAAAGGTACTCCGGGGATAACAGGCTGATCTTGCCCAAGAGTCCACATCGACGGCAAGGTTTGGCACCTCGATGTCGGCTCATCGCATCCTGGGGCTGGAGCAGGTCCCAAGGGTACGGCTGTTCGCCGTTTAAAGCGGTACGCGAGCTGGGTTCAGAACGTCGTGAGACAGTTCGGTCCCTATCCTCCGTGGGCGCAGGAGAATCGATGGAGGCTGCCCCCAGTACGAGAGGACCGGGGTGGACGCACCTCCGGTGAACCGGTTGTCGACCAACGGCACGGCCGGGTAGCCGCGTGCGGCGCGGATAACCGCTGAAGGCATCTAAGCGGGAAGCCGTTCCAGGGATTAGTTCTCCTTCCGGTAAGGGCCCAGGTAGACTACCTGGTCGATAGACGGCAGGTGCAAGGCTGGCGACAGCCTCAGCCGAGCCGCACTAATCGCCCGAGCTCTTCCGGAACCGCACCTCGCGGCCCGCGGGACCTAGCGCTCATGCGCGGTCCGGGCACGAGGATGCCCCCGAGTCGACTCCTCCTATGCGCCATGCGGCCCCCAGGGCACGCAGATATCGACCCAGGACACCGTAACGGTGGGCGCCGCCCACCGGTCAGCGGCCAGAGCATGGGGGGCACGCCCGGTCCCGTTCCGAACCCGGAAGCTAAGCCCCATCGCGCCGAGAGTACTGCGGGGCCAGCCCGTGGGAGGCCAGGGCGCCGCTGACCGGTGGACGGCACCGAGCCGTCATCGAAATGAGAAGGGGGAGGCCTCGCGGCCTCCCCCTTTTTTGCGTTCGGGCGGTTAAGCTAACCTGCGACCCTTTAGGTCGCGTCCATTTGAGACATCCCTTTGGAGAGCCTGCAACGGGGTGCCTTCGGGCGCTCCGTTTTGCCATCAATTAGGCATGGTGCTGCTGGGTGTGCCCCTGTGTACTCGTGGTCAGACCGTAAACACGCTCAGCAAAAAACCTGAGTGAATTGCACGCTCAAAAGCGATGCACCGGCTGAAGGTTTCGTACCGCTCGCCGGAATCATACACGCGTTATCTTGACGTGAAGGCGACTGTATACTATAAAAGTATATGCATGACGGGTTGTTATCTCTAGGGAGCATGGCCGTCTGCGTTTTGCCCGGTTTGGGTACGTTAGATATACAAAGGCACATAGCTTCGGGTGTCACTCATTTGGGGGCATGACCGTAGATGGTTTATCCATCGGGTCATGCCCCCATTTTGTGTTCCTGTGCAGTTTGCGCCTGATATGATGAAGAGAGGGGGTGCGCATCTATGCTGGCGATCAGAAAGCTCAATAACAATGCCGTTGTCTGCCGAGACAGCTTAAACCGTGAGGTCGTGGCGCTGGGTAAGGGCATCGGCTTTGGAGGAGACTTCCCACGGGAGCTCGACATGGCAGCTATCGAGCGGACGTTCTACAGCGTCGATACCAAGGGGCAGCGCATCATGCAGGACCTGCCCGCGGACGTGCTTATCTTTACGGCAAGGGTCATGGACATTGTTACCAATGAGCTTCCCTATGAGCTAAGCCCCAATGCGGTTTTGATCATGGCCGACCATCTTTCCTTTGCGATTGCGCGCCAAAAGAAGGGCATTCGCTTCGACATGACGTTCGCCTATGACGTGCAGCAGCTTTACCCGCTCGAGTTCAAGATTGGTCGATATATCGTGGCACGTCTGCGGCAAGAGATGGGCGTAGTGCTTCCGAACGAAGAGGTTGCCGGCATTGCCATGAACCTGGTCAACGCCAAGACGGGTACCGAGGTGGAGGCATCAAGCAGCCGTGCGTGTTCGTTTGAGCAGCTGCTCAATGAGGTTACTGCCATCGTCGAGCGCGATTTTCGCACGATTATCGATCGCGATACATTTGAATACTCGCGCTTTGCCACGCATGTGCAGTATTTATTTCGCCGTATCCAGGGCGGAGAGAAAATTAGCAGCGCTAATTTGGCACTCTACGGCAACTCGCGGGAAGAATTCCCCGAGCTTGCGAGCTGTATCGACCATATCAGCGGCTATATTGAGCACTCGTGGGGCACGCGGCTCACTGACGATGAAAAGCTCTACCTTTTGCTCCACGTCAACCGCGTTTGCTCGCAGCAAAACCAGGACCAGAACCGTTAATCAGAACGGACTAGAAGGATTGTAACCTGTGCTAGGGCAGGGCATGACCTCCGTGTACGACGATAAATGTCAACTGTGCCGAGGCTATTCGGCATGTAAGGAGGAACCATGACAAACGATCGAAAACTTGCCAGCAAGATCATCGATACCGTTGGTGGCAAGGAGAACATTTCCAACGTGACGCACTGCATGACGCGCCTGCGTTTCGTGCTTAAAGACGAAGGGCTCGCGTCGGATGATGCCTTGAACGCCATCCCCGAGGTCATCAGCGTGGTGCGTGCCGGCGGGCAAGTCCAGCTTGTGATCGGCCCGACCGTCGACAAGGTGTACGACGCCGTTTGCAAGGAGGGCGGCTTTGATGCGCAGAAGGCCATCGACGAGAACCTCGACGCCCCAAAGCTTCCGTTCAAGGAGCGTTTCGCGCCCAAACGCATCGGCAACCTCATCTTGGATGCGGTGAGCGGATCGATTGCTCCCATTCTGCCGATCTTCTGCATTGCGGGAATCTTTCGCATGTTCACCATTCTGCTCGGACCGGAGGGCGCGGGTTTACTCTCCGAGGAGAGCAACATGTACCAGCTCTTCACTCTCGTGGGCGATGCGGCTTATTACTTCCTTCCGGTCTTTGGCGCCTATGCGGCGGCAAAGAAGTTCAAAACGAGTCCGGTGCTCGCGCTCATGACCGCCGTCATCATGATTCACCCGAGCATGCTCGCCATCGTCGAAGAGGGTGCTCCCTTCGACGTGTACGGCATTCCCATGACGCTTGTTAACTACACGCAGTCGGTGCTGCCGATCATTCTTATCGTGTGGGTTCAGTCCTACGTCGAGGGCCTCATCAAGAAGTTCTGCCCGGATATGCTGCGAATCCTTGTGATTCCCGTGGGAACCATGCTTATCATGCTGCCGCTGGCGCTGTGCGTCTTTGGGCCGGCAGTCTCCTTCGTTATGGGCATCATTGCCAATATCATCATCTGGCTCGGCGCAAATGCCGGGCCGCTGTGCGGCCTCGTGGTCGGTGCAACGTGGAACCTCGTTATTGCCACTGGCATGCATGTGCCCATCCTTACCGCTATGATGCCTGGCTGGCTCGAGGTTGGTTATGACGCTGTGTGCACTCCGGGTACGACCGTGGTGGTCTACGTGACCTTTGCCGTTGCGCTTGCATATGGCATTCGCGCTAAGGGCAAGGCAAACCGCCAGCTCGGTTGGACTACGCTTGCCACCTATGCGCTCGGTCGCGTCTCAGAGCCCATTATTTACGTCATTCTCCTGCGCGATAAGAAGGCCCTTGCCTGGTCAATGATCGGTGGCGCGGCAGGCGGTCTTGTGTGCGGCCTGCTGAATGCACGCATTTTCATCTTCTCGGGTGTTGGCTTCCCATGGATGAACGTTATCAAGTTCAGTCAGGATATCGTCCCCGGCGCTATCGGCTGCTTCATTGGTTTTGCGGTGACCTTTGCCCTCTGCATGGTCTTTGGTTTTGATAACCGCGAAGCTACCGAGAAAGACGCCGAGGACGCCATGGAAGCCTAAGCGCTGATTCCGCATGAGGCGATCTCGGCGCGGGATCCCCTCCCGATGCCTAAGTCCCATGCGCTCGAAACGGACCGCTCGTCGCGAGGCGGGCGGTCCATTGTCAATCTAAGTAGAGGAGGGTCTCATGCCACTACGTTCTGATTTTCTCTGGGGCGGAGCACTTGCCGCCAACCAATGCGAAGGTGGTTTTGACCAAGGAGGTCGAGGTCTCGCCAACGCCGACCTGCTTCCCTTTGGTGAAGGGCGCATTGCTGTTATCCGGGGTGGCGATGTGCCCCTCGAGGCTGAGCCGGGGCGCTATTACCCTGCACGCGAGGCCATTGATTTCTATCATCATTACCGAGAGGATATCGCGCTCTTTGGCGAGATGGGTTTCAAGGCGCTGCGCCTCTCGATTGCGTGGAGCCGCATCTTCCCCAATGGTGATGACGCCGAGCCCAACGAGGAAGGCCTTGCATTTTACGAGGATGTATTTCGCGCCTGTCGTGAGCAGGGAATCGAGCCCGTGGTCACGCTCAACCACTATGACATGCCGATGCACCTCGTGACCGCGTACGGTGGTTGGCGAAACCGGGCTCTTGTCGAGTTTTTTGAGCGGTTTGCACGGACTGTCTTTACGCGCTACGCCGGACAGGTGCGGTACTGGCTTACCTTTAACGAGATTAACATCATGACGTCGGCCTGTTTTATGGGTGCGGGCATCATCTTCCACGAGGGCGAGGATCGTTATCGCTCCATATACTCGGCGGTGCACCACGTGCTTGTGGCGAGCGCGCGGGCGGTGCGCGCATGCCACGAGTTTGTTCCTGGAGGGCAGATCGGGTGCATGCTCAACGCGGGGATTTACTACCCCGCTACGTGCAATCCTGCCGACATCAAGGCGGCACAGGACGAGAACCGTAAACATTATATGTTTACGGACGTGCAGGTGCGCGGAGTATATCCCTGTTACGTACTCAAGGAGTACGAGCGTCAGGGGTTCAAAATTCCTTGGGACGAGGATGACCGCGAGGTGCTTGCTGCCAATACCGTTGACTTCGTTTCGTTCTCGTATTATTCCACGCGCGTGGTCGAGGCGAACGCGGAAGGCAAATACGACTCCAACCTCCTCAAGAGTGCGCCCAATCCCTATCTCAAGCTCGAGCCTTGGGGACGCTTTATCGACCCGTTGGGATTGCGAATCACCATGAACGATGTTTACGACCGCTATCAAAAGCCGCTCTTTATTGTTGAGAACGGCCTCGGCGCCGTGGATGAGCCCAATGAAGAAGGTTATATAGAGGACAACTACCGTATCGAGTATTTGCGTGCCCATTTAAAGGCTATGAAAGATGCGGTGGAGGAGGACGGCGTCGACCTCATGGGTTACACGTGCTGGGGTCCAATTGACCTTGTATCAGTAGCAACAGGCCAGATGAGTAAGCGTTACGGCTTTATCTACGTCGATTTGGACGACGAGGGAAATGGCACACGAAAGCGAACGAAGAAGAAATCATTTGATTGGTATAAAAAGGTGATCTCCTCAAATGGAGAGGACCTGAGCTAGCAAGATGTAAGGCTGCGCTTGCTGCGGGCATGACTTATCCAAGCTGAAGGTCTGTATAGGAAATAGCGGAAGATGAGCGCACGCTAAACGTGAGAGTAGATAAATGTAGGAAATGTGTGCGCCCAGATTCCCGCCCCCGGGGCCCCTCCGGTCTGGCAATATATCTCCTTGCCGCGCGGCCCGGTCGAACCGGATCAGCCGCGCAGGCGTGCACCTTGAGAACCGGATACTGCGAGGATGGACACATTCAGTGTCGCATCCGGGCAGACATCGAACCATTTGAAATGGTCTGACTTGGATTTGTTTTTCGCAAGGCCGCCGAGAGGCGGCCCCGAGAAATTCCTTTTCCTATCAAACAGAAC
>NZ_QROM01000025.1:0-241 GCF_003474365.1 Collinsella sp. AF38-3AC | reverse complement strand
CCCCGAGAAATTCCTTTTCCTATCAAACAGAACCATATGAATCGAACGGAACCGATCAGCGTAACAGTTGTGAGGACCGGACGGGCTCGAAGCCCATACATTTTGGACGGAGAGTTCGATCCTGGCTCAGGATGAACGCTGGCGGCGCGCCTAACACATGCAAGTCGAACGGCACCTGCCCTCGGGCAGAAGCGAGTGGCGAACGGCTGAGTAACACGTGGAGAACCTGCCCCCTCCCCCG
>NZ_QROM01000024.1:0-31731 GCF_003474365.1 Collinsella sp. AF38-3AC | reverse complement strand
GCCTCTTGACAATGTCCTGCTCATATTAAAAGGAACGTCCCCAAGTGCCGGCACGAAAAAGACAGCGCTGCGGGAAACGATCCACAGCACTGTCTTTCTTTATGCAAATACGATCAAGTTATCCCTGTGTATCGCCGGCTTCTCGGCCAGGTCTGCCAGCAGGCGGTTGCTAGCGATCTGGTCCTGGCGGCGACCGGCAGCAAGCTCCAGCACGTTCGAATCGGCCTCGGCGATACCGCGAGCGACGACCATACCGCTCGGATCGCACACATCGAGCACATCGCCCTCGGCAAACTGGCCATCGACCTCGCGAATACCCACCGCAAGCAGGGAAGAGCCACGGCTGACCAGCGCCTTCGCGGCGCCGTCATCGACCGTCACCGAGCCGTGCGCCTTGTCACCCAGCGCGATCCACAGCTTGCGGGGCGCAATATCCAGGCGCTCCGCCGGCGGGTCGAACAGCGTACCCACGCTCTCGCCGCGGGCGAGGCGCACGAGCGCATTGGACTCCTCGCCCGAGCAGATCACGCTCTGAATGCCCGCCGTCATCAGAATGCGGCTCGCGCGAATCTTGGTGATCATGCCGCCCGTGCCCACCGATGTGGAAGAATCGCCCGCCGAGGCGATAATCTTGGCATCGATCTTATGCACGACCGGGACAAACTCGGCCGTCGGGTCCTCATGCGGATTGGCGGTGTAGAGGCCGTCGATGTCGGAGAGCGTCACGCACAGATCGGCAGAAACCAGGCAGCTCACAAGCGCCGCCAGCGTGTCATTGTCGCCAAACTTGATCTCATCGACGGTGACGGTATCGTTCTCGTTGACGACCGGCACCACGCCAAGCTCCACTAGGCGCAGCAGGGCATCGCGCGCGTGCAGGTAGGACGTACGGCGCGCCGTGTCGTGGCGCGTGAGCAGCACGAGCGAGGTGAGCAGGTCGCGCGCATGAAACTCCTCGTCGTAGGCCGACGAGATGATGCACTGGCCGGCCGAAGCGCATGCCTGCAGGCTCGGCAGATCACCGACCGGCTTGCGGTCGAAACCCAGCACAGGATAGCCACAGGCAATGGCGCCGGAGCTCACCACGACCAAGCGCCAGCCGAGCTTGCGCAGCGCTGCGGCCTGATCGGCCAGGCCACCGATAAACGCGCGGTTGACCTTGCCATCGGCACCCACCACCGTGGACGAGCCGATCTTTACCACCATCGTTTTATAAGAAGTCGTCATACGTCAAACCAATCGAATGTCGAGCGTTCGGGCGAACGGGCGAGCGAGAAAATGATCCGCTTTCCTCCGTCCCCTTCGGATCATTTTGCCCAGGGGAAGGCCGATGCCGCGGCCATGTTCTTGCGCACGAGCTCGTCGCGCACCCGGGCCAGGCCCTGCTCCATGCCCACCACATAGGTCTGCGGGTACAGGAAGCGCTTGAAAGCGGCGTCCAAATGGTCAAGCGCCCAAGCACAGCGCTCGCGCGCGTCCTGGATGCTCTCACGCGGAGCCACCGCACTGCCATCGCGCACGATCGGCACCAGCAGTTCGCGATACTCAAGTTCGGACACGTCGGTCACCAGGGCGGCATCGTTCACGGCCACGAGGGTATTGCCGCGCGCGGCGCCCTCCCCTGCCAGATGGTCCTCGTCATAAATCATGTCGCAGACCGGGCCACCAAAGCCGTCGTAATAACGGCGCACGCGTTGCACACCCGGGATCGTGCGCTTGTAGGGCTGCTCGGAGAGCTTGACCACCGGCGTCCACGGATTTGCCTCGCTCGCACGGCGGGCGGAAAGCTTGTACACGCCACCCAGCGCCGGCTGGTCATAGCAGGTCGCAAGCTTGGTACCCACGCCAAAGCTGTCGATGGGCGCGCCCTGGTCGAGCAGCGACTGAATCGTGTACTCATCCAGATCGTTAGAAACCGAGATCCCCACATAGGGCAGGCCCTCGGCATCAAAACGGCCGCGAACATACTTGGAGAGCTTGGCAAGGTCACCCGAATCAATGCGAATAGCCGACAGGCGCTCGCCCACCGCCTCCATCTCCTTGGCAACCGTAATGGCATGCTCGCAGCCCTCGCGCACGTCATAGGTGTCGATAAGCAGCGTACAGTTCTTGGGGCTCGACTTGGCAAAGGCACGGAAGGCCTCGAGCTCGGAATCGAAGCTCATCACCCAGCTGTGCGCATGCGTGCCAAAGACGGGAATACCGTAGCGGCGGCCGGCGAGCACATTGGACGTAGAGGAGCAGCCGGCAACGTAGCTCGCGCGCGCGACGCCAAGGCCGCCATCGGGACCCTGAGCGCGGCGCAGGCCAAACTCGGCAACGGGACGGCCGTCCGCCGCCAGCACCACGCGTGCCGTCTTGGTGGCGACAAGCGTCTGGAAGCCGACGATGTTGAGCAGCGCCGTCTCGAGCAGCTGGCACTCCAGCGCGGGGCCGGTGACGCGCACCATGGGCTCGCGCGGAAAGACGAGCTCGCCCTCGGGCACGGCGTCGATGTTTACATGCGCACGAAAATCGCGCAGGTAGTCGAGGAATCCAGGCTTGAACATCGCGCCGCCGGCAGGGGCCTGGAGCGAGGCGAGGTAGTCGATGTCCTCGGGCGTAAAGCGCAGATTCTCGACCAGCTCGGGCAGTTCGGCGGTGCCACACATGACGGCATAGGCGCTGCCAAAGGGATGGTCGCGGTAAAACGCGGTAAAACAACCCTGTTCATTGGCCTTGCCGCTCTCCCACAGGCCCTGGGCCATAGTGAGCTCGTACAGATCGGTAAGCATTGCGATGTCGGCGGGATGAGAGATATCGGTCAAAGCCATGGGGCGACCTTTCGGATGCGTTGTGCAGAGGTTGAGGGTTGGACGAGAGCAGAGTGTTCGGGCATGGCACCCGATGTAAATCGGTTAGAGCAGGCCCATGCTGGTCAGGATCGTGTAGCCCATAAAGATGACAAACGCGATGAGGGCAAGGACAATGATGATTTTTTGAGCCGGCGCCATGCCAGGGATCTCCTTCTCGCCCGTAGGCTCCTTGGAGGTAACCATGCGCTGGGCAAAGGTCATCTCGTCACGGCTCGGTTTGGGCTCGACGGACTTGGAACGAACGACCTTTTTAGGCTGAGATTTGGGCGCGGCAGGTGCAGGCTTCGCAGCAGCGGGCTTGAGTGCGGGCGCGGGCGCCGGCGCGGATGCGGCGCTCGCGGCGACCTCCTCGGCCTTCGCACGCTCGGCACGCAGGGCGGCCAGCTCCTCACGCTCGCGGCGTGCCTCTTCCTGGGCCTCGCGACGAGCCTTCTCGGCGCGGAGCTCTTCCAACTCGGCGCGCTCCTCGGAAGACAGTGGTTGGGACTCAAGCTCGGCCATGGTGCAGCCCTTTCTTTCAAAAAAAGCCGCCGACACAATGTCGACGGCTTATCAAATCCAAGGGTGGAGACGAAGGGAGTCGAACCCTCGGCCTCTGCCATGCGACGGCAGCGCTCTCCCAACTGAGCTACGTCCCCAGGACAAGTCGATATTTTACCTACGGCTCGCCAACTGTCAACGCCCAATAACCAGTCTTTTTGGGACGGGGCTTTTTTGACTACTTTTCGAGCGAGCGAACCAACCGATGATTTTTTAATCCCCGTCCCAGAAAAATCATCGACGAACGCACTACTTTGCGCTGGTGAGGACACCAGTGGTGTCGAAGGCCGGGGTGAAGCTCTCGTCTACCGCGCCGCCCTCTTGCCAAAACATCGTCGTAAAGCCCAGGTCGTCGGCATGGTCGAGCACCAGCTCGTACTCCTCGCGCGTCACGGCGCGCGCCAGGTCGCCGCCCTGCTCGCGCATGAGTGCATTGGGCGTGTACTGGTTCATGACCGAGATCGGCACGTCGCCCACCGTCTGCCACACCAGGTCTAACACGCGGCACGAGTCATCCGCATGCCCCGGCAGCACCAGGTGGCGCACGATGATGCCGCGCTTCATGAGCCCGCCCTCATCCACCAGCTCCCCCCCGCGGCGATCGATCTCGCGCGCCATCTGGGCCAGACCCGACACGGCCACGCGCGGGTAGTCCTTAATATGAGAAAGCGACTGCGCAAGCCCGGCATCGGCATATTTAAAGTCGGTGAGCCACACATCGACCAGGTCGCCCAGCGCCGCCACGGCACTCGCGCGCTCGTAGCCACTCGTGTTGTAGACGATCGGGATGACCAGCCCGCGCGTCCGCGCCGCAGCAATCGCGGCAGGCAACAGGTGCGCATAGTGCGTCGCCGTCACCAAATTGATGTTGTTGGCACCCTGGTCCTGCAGTTCCAGCATAATCTCGACCAGGCGCTCAGGCGAAATCTCAAGACCGAAATTGCCGGTCGAGATCTCGTGATTCTGGCAGTAGATACATTTGAGCGAGCAGCCGCTAAAGAAGATCGTGCCCGATCCGGCCTCGCCCGAGATAGGCGGCTCCTCCCACATATGAAGCGCCGCGCGGGCCACCTTGAGCGTGTCGTTAGCACCGCATACGCCGCGCGCGCCCTCATCGCGCGCCGCACCGCAACGGCGCGGACACAAATGGCAGGCGGGCGAAAAAAGTTCGGTCAACGACGTCGGCATAAAAACATGCTCCAAAACAACGATTCAGCAGCTCAAACGTAAAGGGCCAGGCCGCGTAGACGGCTCCGTCCCTAAGGCGCCGTAATCGTCCGACACGATTTTTGTAATGTCAAGACTGGAATCCACAAAGTGCCGCTTTATGATGTAGGTATTCCGCCCCCCGCGGAGCAACTGGGTGAACCGTCGCGTTTATTTAGGGAGCCCACACAGTCGTACCTAGTACAGGTATCCTTCGTTGTTAAGGACGCTGGAACAGTCGATGAGGGCACCCACCTGTTTTAGGTGGGTTCATTTTCGTAACGTGGGGGGTGGTTTTCTTTTGCCGATTTTTCTGAATACCGCCACTGCAGGCCCCACATGGACGCTCAGTGGCATCCAGCAGAATCCCCACCAACATCCCAATATCTGGTAAGCGCGTGATAATCGCACGGTGCAAACCTCCGCACCCCCTCGGTCGAGTATCATGGGTCAGCTACGCCTTTTTGCGCAGCAACCTTTGACCTTTTCCTTCGACGCTTGGCGGTTTTTAGATTCATGGCTTTATCCCCGAGCTACATACCGTATCTATGCGTGGCAGCGGCGGCCTTTATCACGACCTTCCTCACGGTGCCCCTGGTCAAGCGCTTGGCAATTAAGCTCGACGCCGTCGACTATCCTTCTAAGCGCCGCATCAACACCAAGCCCATCCCGCGTTTGGGCGGAACGGCGGTGTTTTTGGGCCTGGTCGTTGCCTGCATTGTGCAAATCCTAGGCACCTGGCACCTAGGCTGGCCGCCCGTCCTGGTGCCGCACCCACGCCTTCACATTAGCTATCCCATGCTGGCGCTCTCCTTTACCGTCATCTTTGCGACCGGCGCTATCGACGACGTCTATCAGCTCAAGCCCAAACAAAAACTGGCCGGTCAGGTACTCGCCGCGCTCATCGCCTGTATCGGCGGCTTGCGGATCGTCGTCATCGTCAACCCGTTTGCCCCCGGCGAAATCATGCTCGGATGGCTCGCCTACCCCATCACCGTGATCTATCTGGTGGCATTCACCAACATCATTAACCTCATCGACGGCCTCGACGGCTTGGCCACAGGCATCTGCGGCATCGCGTCGTTCACCATGTTTTCGATGGCCGTTCTCTCGGGGCGCATCGACGCCGCCGCGCTCTCCATTGCGCTCTTTGGCGCCTGCCTGGCCTTTTTGCGCTACAACTTCAACCCCGCAAGCATCTTCTTGGGCGACTCGGGGTCGCTGCTTCTGGGCTTTGCGCTGGGCTCCATCTCGCTGCTCAACGTGAGCCGCACCGCCGCGCTCACCTCGCTTATCATCCCGCTCATCGTTGCCGGCGTGCCCATCATCGACACGTTTAGCGCCATCGTGCGCCGCAAGCGCGCCCACATTAGCATCGGGCAGGCCGACAAGGGCCACATCCACCATCGCCTGATTCAGGAGGGCTACAACCAAAAGCAGGCCGTACTGCTCATCTATGCCTGGTGCATCATGCTTTCGGCCGGCGCCGCCGCCATTAATCAGGTCGAGGTCCCCATGCGCGTGCTCATCTTTACCGTGCTCGCCATTGGCTCGGCAGCCTTCGCCAAGCACCTGCACCTGTTTGAGCCCGTGCTGCGCCACCATTACAACAAGCGCACGCACGAGGACGAGCTGGTAACCCCCGACGACCCCGCCTTTAAGCAGGAGGAGCAGGCGGCGGAAGAGCGTAAGGAAGAGCGGCACCACAGGCGCTAGGGTTTGCTGGCGAGGATGGGCTAAGGCGTTGGCAGCCGTTCGCGCGGACGGCGTGACGGACATGAAAGCCGGCTCCCGACAGTCCCTCGCTCACTCACGCCCACCCCTCAATAAACACGCTATCATCAAGACCTGCGAACGAACGTTAGGAGCAATCATGCCAAACGAGAACAGCTACGAAGTCGCGCTGCAAAAGAGCAACGCCATTCGCGAGGGCCTGGCCAAGACGCCCGAGAAGTTCACCATGCTCACCGGCGACCGCCCCACCGGCCGTCTGCACCTGGGCCACTACTTCGGTACCCTCAAGGGCCGTGTTGAGCTGCAGAACATGGGCGCCAAGACCAACGTGCTCATCGCCGACTACCAGGTCATCACCGACCGCGACACCACCGAGCACATCCAGGACAACGTGTACAACATGGTCATGGACTACCTTGCCTGCGGCATCGACCCCGACAAGACCATGATCTACGCGCACTCCGCCGTGCCCGCCGCCAACCAGCTCATGTTGCCGTTCCTGTCGCTGGTGTCCGAGGCCGAGCTGGCGCGCAACCCCACGGTAAAGGCCGAGATGGATGCCTCGGGCCACGAGCTCACCGGCCTTCTGCTCACCTACCCGGTGCATCAGGCCTGCGACATCCTGTTCTGCAAGGGCAACGTCGTGCCCGTCGGCCGCGACCAGCTGCCGCACATCGAGCTTACCCGCACCATCGCCCGCCGCTTTAACAACCGCTACGGCAAGGTGTTCCCCGAGGTTGACGCGTTGCTGTCCGAGACCCCACTGCTGCCCGGCTTGGACGGTCGAAAGATGAGCAAGAGCTACGGCAACGCCATCAATATTTCGATGACCGCCGAGGAGACGGCCAAGCGCATTAAGAAGAGCCAGACCGACTCCGAGCGCATGATCACGTTTGACCCCGAGAACCGCCCCGGCGTGTCCGGTCTGCTTTCGACAGCCGCCATCTGCACCGGTCGTTCCGAGGTTGAGATTGCCGAAGAGATTGGCATGGGCGGCTCCGGTCAGCTTAAGAAATACGTGACCGAGGCGGTCAACGAGTACTTCGCGCCGATCCGCGAGCGTCGCCAGCGCTATGAGAACGACCTGGACTATGTGAAGGACGTGCTGCACGAGGGCAACCGTCGTGCCAACGAGATTGCCGAGCAGACCCTGGCCGAGGTTCAGGACGCCATGGGTATGGTGTACTAGTCGAGAGCAATAAACAACACTCAAACTAAACCGCCGCGATGAGCACAATCCTCGTTGCGGCGGTTTTGTTTTCTTCAGAGGTCGGTCGCCGAGATATTCAGCCGCTTGGCAGAACCCCTAAGTCGCAAGCACCTTGAGGCTATATACTGTTAAGCAATGACACCCTATTGTTTAACATGCGGCAGCTTTTACGGCAGACCCGACCGACCGGAAGGAGTCCCATGAGCTCAGTTGCATTTTGTACCTGCAACGACCGGAAATGCCCATTTAACCCTGTCAACCACGACAAGGGCTGCACACCATGTATCGCTAAGAATCTGCACGAGCACGAGATTCCAACGTGCCTGTTCAACGCGATTTCTCCCGATCGGCTTGATGCCGATAAAGACGAGTGGTCGTGGCAAGCGTTCGCGCGGCATGTAGAAGCATATCTGGGAAGCGACAGCCCAAGAATCCCCGCAGGCGAAGAAGCGCCGCAGGGATTTACCAAGATCGGTTGCTGTAAGCGGGACTAACAATCAAAGTTAGTGCCCCCCTAAAACCAAACGTCAGTACCTCATTATGGGATAACAGACCTGATGGGTTTGCCCCATGCTTACAGGAAAGAAACCACCACAAAGGGGACAGGCACCTTTGTGGTGGTTTTAGCCACGGCAGAACCGTTAGAGTCCGGCAGGCCAGCGACAGGCGCCCAGATCGACGTGCATGTCGTCCTTAAACGCCACACCCTCCCCTAGCAAAAGCTCACGTTGAGCATCGGGACCGCCAAAAGCAAAACCCTCGCAAATGTGCCCGTCGGCAAACACCACGCGGTGACAGGGAATCTCGCCGGGGCGCGGATTGCTGTGCAGCGCATAGCCCACAAAACGCGCGCTCCGCGGACGACCGGCGAGCAGCGCCACCTGGCCGTACGTGGCGACCATCCCTTCGGGGATCTGCTCGACCACCTCGTACACCCGTTCAAAAAAGCCCTCAGACGCCATTGCTCACTCCTTTCCATCCGGAAAAGCATAAACCACCACAAAGGTGCCTGTCCCCTTTGTGGTGGTTTATGGCAGGTCGGTTAGTTGGTAGGCTGGAAGAAGGCTATGGCTACGGCGCCGGGACCTACGTGGGTGCCGATGGTGGCACCGATGGTGTGGACGGGCAGCTCGCCCTCGATGTGGCCAGCCCACAGCGCCGCACTGTCCTCAATATACTTCTTGAGCACCGCATCCGAAAGGCCCGTATAGCCGAGCGCCAACGGCATGGAAAAGTCGACGCCGCCCGCCTTTTCGACTTTCTGGTTGAGCAGGTTACGGCCGTTCTTAGAACCGCGTGCCTTGCCCAGCTGCACGATCAGGCCATCCTCCACAGCCACCACGGGCTTTACGTTGAGCAGCGTACCCACGGCGCCCGCAGCAACAGACAGTCGACCGCCGCGCACCAGATACTCCAGTGTCTCGAGCAGGCCGATAACCACAACTCGGTCGCACACGGCCTCGACAGCCGCCACAATCTGCGCCGCACTGCGGCCCTCGTCCACCAGGCGCAGGGCATACTCAACCAGCACGCGCTCGCCCAAGGTCACGTTATTGCTGTCCACGATAAACACGTCGCCGCCCGGAGCCTCGGCAAGTGCGGTACGGGCGCTCTGATTGGTGCCCGAAAGCTTAGCGCCCACGGTAATAATCACAGCCTCGTCGCCGGCCTCACGTGCTTCGGCAATCGCCTGCGAAAAGGCATACGGGTTGACCTGGCCGGTCATGGGCAGCTCATCGCGCTCCACGAGCATCTCGTAAAAACGCTGGTGGTCGATGTCGACGCCATCCATGTACACATCGGTGCCAAAGGTGACGGACAGCGGCAAAACGGCCAGCGCCGGATGCTCGGCCGGCGACATATCGCTTGCGGAATCGGTAATAATGCGGACAGACATAGTTGATCCTTTCTTGCGCGGGCCTCGCGCAGGGAATTTTGACAGCAATGCCCCGGCACGGCGAACGCGCTCAAACGGGACTCTGCAGTTGTTTATCGGAAGCAAATGCCCCAGCGGCTCTACAGCTCGCGCAGGGTGTTGAGAATCGTGCGCAACGACGCGTACATCTGCTCGCGCTGCTCCACGCCCATGGTCTTGCCGGTGGTGTCGAGCACTTCGCGAATAATGCGATCGGCCTCGTTCATGCTCTCGCCGCCCAACGTGGTCAGGCGAACCGGGGCACGGTATTTAACGGCAGCATCGCCCGAATCTTCGACCTCGACGTAGCCGCCCTCCTCCAGATGCGCCAGCGTGCGCGAGACAGCGGCACGGGTCACGCCTGCCATGCGGGCGAGGTCGGCCCCAGTCAAGCCGTCCTTGCTGCGCTCCAGATAGTACAGGCACATAACATCGGAGCCCTTGAGGCCCAGCCTTGCGCCCTCAGATGCCTTAATGCGCTGGATCTCCTTGTAGAGACCGCTGATCAGTCCGACAAAGTCCTCGAAACGTGTCTCGTCGCTCTGCTGCATGGGAGACAACCGCCTTTCGCTTGCATAATGCTAACGAGTAAACATCTTAGCCGTACTCAGCGACCGGCAGCCCCACGCGCCCCATTTGTTAACCCATCAACATAAAAACCACCACAAAGGGGACAGGCACCTTTGTGGTGGTTTTGACCGTCGAGTTTGATCCGCAGACTTCGCTACAGCTCCACGCAAGGATTGTCGCGAGTCACAAGCGTCTTGACGACAACCGTCGCTCCCAGATAGCGCTCAAGCAACTCAGCGAGGCGATCAACGGCAGCCTGGCAATCCCCCATCCGCTCGGGCTCCACGCACTCAATCGCCAGGAATGCATCGGCCGAATCGTCGGACAGCGCCGTGCGAACGCCGTCGCGCCAGTTCCAGCAGCGGCACACGGCGCCCGCATCGTCAATATAGGCGAGCTCGCCGGAAAGCGTCGGATCATCTGTCTCCTCGCCAAGCGGCAGGAACGCATCGGCGCCATCGGTCACCGCCAAGCGCAGATTGCCCTCAATCGCGTGCACATCCTCACCGCCAACAGGCAGCGCATAGGTCAGCGACACCGTGTTGTAGATATCCACCGCCGGCGTAATGTGACCGACCGGTTTGCCCTTGAGCACGCGCTTAAGCAGGTTCTCAATCGAACAACGCGCGCCCTTCTTAGTCTTGAACAGACGATACGCCTCGCGCCATGCCTTGACCGGCGCATTCTCGCTGATGGTATCGCTCGTCAGGTGACGCTCCGCATCGATATTGGCGCGGTCAAGCAGCGCGGCAATCGCATCCACGTCCTCCTGGGAAATCTGCGCCGCGGGCTTCATGCCCTTTACGACCACAACGCCGATAGCCGCCTGCGGAAACAGTTCCCAAAACGAATCCTCGGCAACGAAACTCTTCATGTGCTCTCCCTTCATAGCATGCGCCCGAGCCCGGGTGCCTAAATAAAAAGCGCCCTTACGACGGCCACCTTCAAAGTCCTACGGTGCCGCCACAAGAGCGCTTACGCTGCCCCCATCCGGAGAAGGGGACGATATGTCAGGCGCATTGTAACCCTAGTCATCCGCCCGAGCAAAACCACCACAAAGGTGCCTGTCCCCTTTGTGGTGGTTTTGAACTCGCGGCGATGCTAGAGACGAAGTCCCAGCAGGCCGCGGCCGCGATGACGGGCCACGGCGGGCACCTGGGCGTGCGGGCCGGCGGCCTTGACGGACTCGGGCAGGTGTGAGTACTTCTTCTCGAAGTTCTCCTCGAACATCACCGCCAGGTTGTGCGCGGCCTCGTCGTAGCGCGCGGTGCTCTGCCAGTACTGGCGCGGCACCAGGATGCCGTCGGGCACACCGTGGCACGTGGTGGGAATGTCGACGTTAAAGATATCGTCGTGCACGAACTCGCTGTCCTCGATGGTACCGTCGAGGGCGCGGGCCACCAGGGCGCGCGTGTAGGCAAGCTCGATACGATGGCCAACGCCGTAGCCGCCACCGATCCAGCCGGTATTGACCAGGTACACGCGCGTGCGGCCGTCGGCAATGCGCTCGCCGAGCATCTTGGCGTAGACCATAGGGTCGAGCGGCATAAACGGCTCGCCAAACAGCGAGGAGAACGTGGGCGTGGGCTCGGTGACGCCGACCTCGGTGCCGGGGATCTTGGCCGTAAAGCCTGTCACAAAGTGATACATGGCGGCATCGGCCGTCAGGCGCGAGATGGGCGGCAGCACGCCAAAGGCATCGCAGGTCAAAAACAGCACGACGCTCGGGATGGTGCCCATGCCCTTGGTCCACGCGTTGGGGATATGCTCAACGGGATAGGCCACGCGCGTATTGTGCGTGATCGAGACGTCATCATAGTTGGGCTTGCGGTTCTCGTCGAGCACCACGTTTTCGCAGATGGCGCCAAAGCGAACGGCGTTGAAGATCTCGGGCTCGTGGAACGCGTCCAGGCCCTCGCACTTGGCGTAGCAGCCGCCCTCGATGTTGAAGATGCCCATGTCGGACCAGCCGTGCTCGTCGTCACCGATCAGCAGTCGCGTGGGGTTGGCCGAAAGCGTGGTCTTGCCGGTGCCCGACAGGCCAAAGAACACCGCGGTCTCGTGCGTGACGGGATCCATGCTGGCCGAGCAGTGCATGGGCAGCACATCGTCCTCGACAGGCAGCAGGTAATTCATGACGCTGAAGATGGACTTTTTGATCTCGCCGGAATAGCCGGTGCCGGCGACCAGAATCACGCGTTCCTGGAAGTTGATGACCACGGCGGCGCTGGAGTTGAGGCCCTTGATGGCAGGATCGCACTGGTAGCCCGGCGCGGCGAGCACGCAGAAGTCCGGCTCACCGGTGCGCGCAATTTCGCGAGCGAGCGGACGGGCGAGCATTTGCTTAATGAAGAGCGCCTGGCTGGCACGCTCGCAGGCGACGAGCAGGCGACGCGTGTGGTTGCGGTCGGCGCCCGCCATGCCGCGCGTGACGAACACGTCGCGCTCGTTGAGGTAGTCGACGATACCGGCCTTGATGGTCTCGTAGCTCTCAATCGAAAGCGGTCGGTTGACGGCGCCCCAAGCGATCTTGTCGTGCACGTCGGGCGTGTCGACGATAAAGCGATCGTTGGGCGAACGACCGGTGCGCTCCCCCGTCTCGATCACGAGTGCGCCATTGGACGCCATACGGCCCTCTTCGCGGCGGATGGCGTGCTCGACGAGCTCCGCCGCGGGCAAATCGACCAGCAGACGAGGCTGATTCTCGGCGGGATCTTCGACCAGCGTAATGCCAAAGTTGGACAGAACTTCTGCAGGGGTAACACCAGACATGGGGCCTCCTTTAAAAACGCGGCACGTGGACGCGGCGCGCACTTTACTCACATAAAGCCCGTTTTACCCGATATGCAAAAACGTTTTTGCGGCAACCGCGAAGCACCCGCCCAACGGTCAAAAATCGCACGCAAGCGGCCTGGTCATTGGGGACGTTCTTAAACGACTAGCCATCAGGGACACTCTTGAACAGGCAACAACCAAGGAGTGTCCCCAGATGCCGGCACTTAGGGACGTTCCCAAAGTGCCGGCACAAAAGGAACGTCCCCAAGTGCCAACTACAGCGGCAGGTTTTGGCCGAGCATGGCTATGGCGCTCATCAGGACCAGCATGCCGGCAGCGTAGGGCAGGACGGCGCCCAGGAGTTCGGCGTCCTTACCGCGTACATGCACGGCGGCAAGACCGATCGCGAGCGTCTGCGGCGAAATCATCTTACCGGCGGCAACGCCAAGCGCATTCAGCGCGACCATCCAGTAGTCGCTCACACCCAGCGCCGTAGCGGCCTGGCTCTGGATGGGGCCAAACAGCATGCCTGAGGACGTGCCCGAACCGGTCACGAACGCACCGACGGCGCCGATCCACGGAGCCAGAATCGGGTACAGGCCGCCGGCGACCGCAATGCAAAACGCGCTGATCGAAGAGATCATGCCCGCATAGCCCATCACCTTGGCGCAACCCAGCACTGAAAGCATGGTCACGACCGTCGGCATCATCTGCTTGACGGTCGCGGCCAGCACCTCGCCCATCAAGCGCGGCGAAGCGCCCTGAATGGCACCGCCGACAAACGCAGCCAGGAAAATCCAAACACCCGGCGTGTTGATCCACGAAAACGTAAGCGTGCCGGGGTTCTCGCCGCAATACACCTGCACGTGACTCGCAAACGGCGCGAGCGCGGCGTGCACGACGGGCACCAGGTTGGAGGTACCCAACAGCAGCACAAAAATCAGGATGAAGCACGACCAGGCAGAAAGCGCCGACTTAGCGGTGAGCTGTTCGCCGGCCTCGATATTCATGTGAAAGCGTGCATCCAGATGCCCCGACTTCTCGGCATGCATGGCAAGCGCGGCGGTCAGCGCAAGCGATACGATGGAGCCCACGACCACGGCAAGCTCGGGACCCACGAACATGGCAACAACCAGCGCCGCGCCGACAAAGGACACACCGGAAAGCAGCGCCACGCCGGCAACGCCGTGCAGACGCTCGCTTACGCTCGCAACGTTGCCTTGATCATCGGCGACACGGCCCGCGACCAATACAATGAGCAGCGGCATCACCACAAAGAACGGTGCGAGCTGCACCAGCTGAACGGTCGCCAAATGCAGCGGGTCCAGGCCCACCAGGTCGGCAACGGACACCGTGGGGATGCCGATGGAGCCGTAGGGCGTGGGCACGCCGTTGGCCAGTAGACAGATCAGCACGGCAGGCACGGCCCCAAAACCAAGGCCCGCGAGCATGCCGGCGGGAATGGCAACGGCGGTACCAAAGCCGGCCATGCCCTCCATAAAGCCGCCGAAGCACCACGCCACGAGCAGCGCCAGCAGACGACGGTCGCTGCTGATGGAGGTGATCATGCTGCCGATCACGTCCATGGCACCCGTGCGCACGCACAGGTTATACGTAAAGACGGCGGCGATAATCACGAGCACGATGGGCCACAGGGCCATCAAAAAGCCCTCGAGCGAGGCCGTGGCTATCTGCGCCGCCGGCAAATGCCACCACGCAAGGGCAAGCACGCACGAAAGGACAAACGATCCGATAGCGGCTTTCCAAGCTGGCCATTTAAAGCACAGCAGCATCACGACAAGCCAAATGATCGGCACAAGAGCCAGCAGGAATGCGGCGACGTCCATGGTTCATAGCTCCTTGCTACCGCGCGGGCGGCATAGGGGTGTCACAAAACTTCATCAGGATACCGCACGTTTGCCGACAAATTACAGCCGCCCGCCGAAATTATTGAACAACCGGTTCAAAAACACGAGCGGACGCCGTCGCGTCTATACTAGAGCGCAGTAATAGAAAGGACTCGCCTTGAGCATCACGCCCCTCGACAGCATTCGCCACGCCATCGCCCGCCGTAACGGCGTCACCGACCCCACCGTATCGGGCGGGGCGCACGGGCAGGGCGGACGCATCGAGAACGGTCTATTCCCCGCGTCTCACACCGCCGAGGAGCTCGCACGCATCCAAGAGCTAAGCCAACGTAACGCCGGCGGTCCCGACAACGGCCAGGCCACACGCCGTCGCCGCGAGCGCGATCGCCAGCCCGGCCCCATCCACCGCATGGTCAATGCCTGGTGGAACCGCCTGCTCGGAGCCGTCTACGGCGGCGGCTTCTCCGCGCAAGAAGCCGAGTACGAAGATCACGCCACCCATCGCGACTACCTTTGGAATACCCTGGGCACCGCCGTATGGGGCATGGCGTTTCCGCTGCTCACCATTGTGTCGACGCAGCTCGTGGGCGCCGAGGAAGCCGGCAAGTTCTCCATCGCCTTTGTCACCGGCACGCTCATCATGATCGCGTGCAACTACGGTGTGCGCAACTTTCAGGTCTCGGACATCGACGAAAAAACCTCCTTCGCCTCCTACCAGCTCAACCGCTGGCTTTGCGGAGCGCTCGCGCTGGCATGCGGACTGGTATACAGCAGCGCCCGCGGCTACGATGCGCAGATGGCCACGATTGGCCTGGGCGTCTACCTGTATAAGGTGATCGACGGCGTCGCCGACGCGTACGAAGGCCGCCTGCAGCAGGCCGATAAACTCTACCTGGCCGGTATGAGCCAAACGCTGCGTTCCGTTGGCGTCATCGCGGTCTTTGGCGTTGCCCTGCTCCTCACGCGCAGCATGCCCATCGCCGCCATGGCCATGGGCATCGCCGCGGTTGCCTCGCTCGTGCTGGTCACCGCCCCGCTCGCCCTGCTCGAGACCGAAAAATCGCGCCGCGTGAGCCTGCGCGAGGTCGGCCGCCTGTTTGTCCAGTGCGCCCCGCTCTTTGGTGCGCTGTTCCTGTTCAACCTTATCGAAAGCATGCCCAAGTTTGTGATGGAAGGCACACTGGCCTACAAGTATCAGCTGTACTTTAATGCCCTGTTCTTTCCGGCGCAGGCTATTTTGTTGAGCATTGGATTTATCTATAAACCGCAGCTCCTGCGTCTATCGAGCATTTGGGCGAATCCGCGCAAGCGTCGCCGCTTTGACCTGATTATTGTTGCCGTTATGGCGCTGATCGTAGTCATCACCGGAGCGTGCGCCGCATTTATGGCAGGCCCCGGCATCCCCATCATGAGCTTTATGTACGGCCTTAACTTTGAGCGCTACCGCACGCTGGCACTGCTGATGGTTGTCGCCGGCGGCGTCACCGCGGCAATCGACTTTATCTACGCCATCATCACGGTGCTGCGCCACGCCGGCGACGTCACCAAGATCTACCTGATCTGCTTCGCCGTGAGCGTGGTGCTGCCGGTGATCCTGATTGAGCTGCTGGGCCTGATGGGCGCTGTGGTGAGCTACCTGGCGGTCATGGCCCTACTGCTGGTGTTGCTGATAATCGAGTACGCCCACATCCGTCAGCGCATCGAGCGAAACCGGAACCCGTACGGAGCCTAATTAGCTGCCCCCGAAACCGGAATTTGCGATGGAATCACCCCGGCTGGGGTCCGGTTGCGGACAATATGCATCACGCAAAACTAAGTGAGTAGACTTTTACCGAATCCCCGACCACACCGACATAATACAAGTCTGTGATCTGCGGTTTTATTGAGGCAAATATGTTGGGTGCTCGGCATTTCCAAAAAAGTCTACTCACTTAGCCAGCGGGCAGCCAAAAAAGAACCGTCGCAACGTCGTTTGACTCCGTTGCGACGGTTTTTCGAGCATTTTCGCACTGCCGAGGACGCAGACGCTCCTCATTTCTCGCGCTTACCGAGCAAGAAGGCGCTATTCTCCGAAAGTAGTCAAAAAAGCTCCGTCCCAAATTAGCTACCCCTTGCGCCATCATTCTCCAGGATTGATATTCGCGTAGAACTCAGCCCCATCATCGAGCCGCAGGATACCTACGCGGCCAAACTCCGACCCAGTGGCGGCGGCGCAGTCGATGTCGATGCGATCGGGCACGCCGGCGGTATCCTCGCCGCCCAGGCGCACGATCTGCCCGCGGCCCGACTCCTCATCGAGCCCCGCCAGGCCGCCGACCTCGCAATAACGCCCGAGCGACACCGTGGGCGTGTGGCCGCTCACCACGACCGGGCCCTTGCCCTCGACAGAAAGCAGCCCCGTCGGCGCATCCCAATAGCCATGGCGAATCCACAGCAGGTCATCGGACGACTGCACCGCAAGCATCTGCTGCAGCAACTCGGCATCGGCATCGACCGCTCCCCTGCCGTTGCCGCAATCGACACCGTGCTCAAGCAAAAACGCGCGAGCAGCCTCGGTCTGGATGCCGGCATGCACCAGCAAATACGGGCGCTCGGCAGTCTGGGCCACTGCATAGAGCGGCAGGGCGGCAGCCCAGCGGATCAGCTCCTCGTACGCCTCAAATTCCATGTCGTTGAGCTGCTGACGGGTAGTCCAACCGCCGTTGATATCCCAGGTCTCGGCATCGAGCGGATCCTGGCCAATGATGGCGTCGAGCATGATCTGCTCGTGATTGCCCTTGAGCACGCGAGCGTTGGGCAGCGAGCGCACAAGCTTAATAACGCCGACCGGATCGGGCCCGCGATCGATCATGTCGCCCAGCACATACAGCGTATCGTCGGACGCCAGCGAAATCTTGGACAGGGCCTCGTCAAGCGCACGCACGTGCCCGTGAGCATCGGATGTCACATAGATCGCCATGGAACGCCTTTCCCTGCATTGCGGCCGAAGCCCGGAGCCGCAACTAAAACTTCAAGTTGAACTTAAACGTTACCCATTGTACTCCGTTGCAATAAAGCTGGAAAGGGTTTCCGAGCAGAGGCAAAGACGGCAGCCGTCTATGACGATATCGCGCACGCCCGCAATCCAACCCCATAAACCCACCATCTTTGGGTACAAATACCGCAGACAACTAACCGTGCCACGCCAACCACCCAGGAGCGGACACCATCCATGAACCAGATACTTCTCTTTATCGGCCTCGTCATTATTCTGTGCCTGACCATCAAACCCGTCGGCAAAAAGCTCCCCTTCCCCACCCTGCTCATCTTTATCGCGCTCGGCATGCTACTGGGCGTCAACGGCCCGGCGCATATCGACTTTAGCGACTATGAGCTCACCGAAACCGTCTGCAGCACGGCGCTGCTGTTCATCATGTTCTACGGCGGCTTTAACACCAACATCGACCGTGCCAAACCCGTCGCCGCGCCTGCAGTGCTGCTGAGCACACTCGGCGTGGTCATCACCGCCGGCATCACCGGCGTGTTTGCGCACCTGGTTCTGGGCTTCGACTGGATCGGCGGCCTGTTGCTGGGCTCGGTTGTGGCGTCCACCGACGCGGCCAGCGTCTTTAGCGTTCTGCGCGAGCACAACCTGTCGCTAAAGGGCGGCACCGACTCGCTGCTCGAGGTCGAATCGGGCTCCAACGACCCCGTCGCCTACATGCTCACCGCGGTGCTCGCGACCCTCGCGGCCGGCGGCAATATCGACATCCCCATGCTGCTGGCCAAGCAGATTATCCTAGGCGTGGGGCTGGGCCTTGCCATCGGCTGGGCATCCAGCCGCCTGATTGAGCGCGCGCATGCAACAGCCGAGGGCGCGCAGATCATCTTTTTGTTTGCCGTGGCCATCGTGGCCTACGCACTGCCGAGCTACCTGGGTGGCAACGGCTTTTTGGCCGTGTACCTTGCCGGCATTGTGCTGGGGGCCAGCGACATCACCGGCAAGGTCGAGATGGCGCACTTCTTTGATACCCTCACCGAGATGGCCGAGATGACGATCTTCTTCTTGCTCGGCCTGCTCGTGACGCCCGCCCGCCTGCCGCAAATGCTGCTGCCGGGCCTGGCGCTCATGGCGTTTATGCTCTTCGTGAGCCGCCCCATCGCCGTCAGCGTGCTCCTAGCGTCCTTTAAGACGAACCCCGCCAGGTCGCACTCGTAAGCTGGGCGGGCCTGCGCGGAGCAGCTTCGGTCGTCTTTAGTCTCTTTGCCGTGGTTGCCGGCGTTCCCGGTGGGCACGACCTATTTGACCTGGTCTTTGTGATTGCCGTGTCGAGCATTGTGGTACAGGGTTCGCTGCTGCCGGCGGTGGCGAAAAAGCTCAATATGATCGATGCGGCAGGCGATGTGCGCCGCACCTTTAACGATTACCGCGATGAGAACGGCATGTCGTTCGTCAAGCTCAAGGTAGGCGCGGGGCATCCGTTTGCCGGGCGCTCGCTCGCGGATATTGGCAGCGCGACGGACATGCTCGTGGTCCTGGTGCTGCGCGACGGGGCGCACCCGGTGCTGCCCAACGGGGATACCGTGATCGAGGAAGGCGATCTGCTGGTGATGGCCGCGCCGACGTTTGAAGAGCGTGCCGAGGTTACACTGCGCGAGGTCACCGTAACGCCCCACGGTCGGCTGGCCGGCCAGCGTCTGCGCGACGTGCCGCAGGGCAAGCACCCGTTTATCGTGGTGATGCTCAAGCGCGACGGCCAAACGATCATCCCCGACGGCAACACCCTTATATACGCTGGCGACGAAGCCGTCATCGCCACGCTGGCGTCGTAGTGACCAGGAGGTAGCTAATTCGCGACGAAAAGATCAAGCGCCTAGAGAACCCCATGCCTTCGCTCGCAGATTTGGATTTGCCTGAGAAGTAAAGCACCCCTCCCCCATGTAACCATCCTGTAAATCATAGCGGCGCACTCGAGTTTTACCGTGATGCGGTCGCGCCTGGCGCTCCACTGTGCTAAAGTATCCCGAACGTTCAAACGACAACGAGGGGGACTAGAAGATGGCACGTGTGCACAACTTCTCAGCTGGCCCGGCCGCACTGCCCACAAGCGTGCTCGCCGAGATCGCCGACGAGATGATGGACTACCGCGGTTGCGGCATGTCCGTGCTCGAGATGAGCCATCGATCTAGCATGTACCAGCAGATTATCGACGACGCCGAGGCAACCCTGCGCCGCCTGCTGAGCATCCCCGACAACTACCGCGTCCTGTTTTTGCAGGGCGGCGCCACGCTGCAGTTTGCGGGCATCCCCATGAACCTCATGCGCCGCGGCCGCGCCGGCTACGTCGTGACCGGCAACTTTGCCAACAAGGCATACAAAGAAGCCGCCAAGTACGGTGAGGCCGTGCTGCTCGCGAGCTCCGAGGACACCAATTTCGACCGCATCCCCGACATGGCCGACGTCAACGCGCGCATTGCCGCCGAGGCCGCGGGCAAAGGCCTTGACTACGTATACATCTGCCAAAACAACACCATCTTTGGCACCATGTACCACGAGTTGCCCAACTGCGGAGACGTACCGCTGGTCGCCGATGTCTCGAGCTGCTTTCTGTCGCAGCCGCTCGACGTTGAGCGCCACGGGCTCATCTACGCCGGCGCTCAGAAAAACGCCGGCGCCGCGGGCGTGACCGTGGTCATCGTGCGCGACGACCTCATCGCCGAAGGCCCCGCCTTTGCGCAGACGCCGCAGTACATGGATCTCAAGACCCAGGCCACCAAGGGCTCCATGCTCAACACGCCTAACACCTTTGGCATCTACGTATGCGGCAAGGTGTTCCATTGGGTAGAGCAAACCGGCGGACTTGCCGCCATGGCCGAGCGCAACTGGGGCAAGGCCAACCTGCTCTACGACCTGCTCGAGCACAGCGAGCTGTTCCATGGCACCACGCAAGCCGACAGCCGCTCCATCGCCAACGTCACATTCCGCACCGGCAACGCCGACCTCGACACGGCCTTTGTCACAGGCGCGGTCGAGCACCAGATTCAAAACGTCAAGGGCCATCGTCTGGTGGGCGGCATGCGCGCCAGCGTCTACAACGCCGTAACCATGGAAGACGTGCAGGCACTGGCCTCGTACATGAAGGACTTCGAAGCGCAGCATAGTTTGAGTCCGCGATCTAACTAGCCCGCAGCACGCGGGCCGACCAGCCATCTCAAACCACCCTGTTTAGATCAAAACCTGCTAAGGAGTTTTTCCATGCGTAAGATTAAGACCATCGACGACATCACCAAAGACGGCAAAGTCGAGTTTGGCGAGGGCTACGAGTTTGTGGGCACCGCCGAGGAGGCCGACGCGATCCTGATGCGCTCAACCGACCTGCACTGCTACGAGCTGCCCGAGGGCATCCGCGCCATCGCCCGCTGCGGCGCCGGCGTCAACAACATCCCCGTCGAGGAGTACGCCAAAAAGGGCGTCGTCGTCTTTAACTCCCCCGGCGCCAACAGCAACGCCGTCAAAGAGCTCGTCCTGGGCATGCTGGTGCTTTCAAGCCGCGGCGTGGTGCAATCGATGAACTGGGTACGTGACAACGCCGACGACCCCGATATTCAGGTCGATGCCGAAAAGGCCAAGAAGGCCTTTGTGGGCCGCGAGCTCAAGGGCAAGCGCATCGGCGTCATCGGCCTGGGCAACGTAGGTTCCAAGGTCGCCAACGCCTGCGTCGATCTGGGCATGGACGTTTACGGCTACGATCCGTTCATTTCCGTCGAGCACGCGTGGGTGCTGAGCCGCGAGGTGCAGCGCGTGGGCACGCTCGAAGATCTCTGCCGCGGCTGCGACTACCTCACCGTACACGTGCCCAGCAAGGCCGACACCATCGGCATGATCAGCACCGAGCAGATCGACCTGCTGGCACCGGGCGCCGTCCTCATTAACTATGCGCGCGAGACCATCATTGACGAGGACGCCGTCGACGCCGCCCTGCGCGCGGGCAAGCTGAGCTGGTTTAGCTGCGACTTTGCCACGCCTAAGACGGTCAAGATGCCCAATACGTTTATTACCACGCACTCGGGCGCCGGCACCGGCGAGGCCGAGGCCAACTGCGCCGACATGGCCATCAGCGAGCTCAAGGATTACCTGGAAAACGGCAATATCGCGCACAGCGTCAACTACCCCGCCTGCAGTATGGGCAAGGCGCGCGCCGCAAGCCGCATCGCCTGCCTGCACGCCAACGTGCCCAACATGATCGGCCAGATCACGGCAATCCTCGCCAAGGACAACGCCAACGTGCAGCGCATGACCAACGAGTCCGCCGGCGAGAACGCCTACACCATGTTCGACACCGACGAGCACCTGGACAGCAGCACCATCGAGGCGCTCAAGCAGATTCCGTCGATGTATCGCGTGCGCGTGATCAAATAGTGCCGGCGCCAAGCCTGCCAGGCAGGCCATGAAGCCCCATTCGGCCCCCGTTTTCGCGAAACGGGGGCCGATTTCGTTGCTCCGGACGACTTTAAAATGATACCCAGAACAAGTTTTTTCGGATAATCGACAGCAAGACCCAAATCACCAAGCACGCCCGCTTTGATAAACAGCTTTATCAGGGACTTTAGTAGGTAAAAATCAATCTCTATATACCACATTCAAGTTGACTGTCGATTTTCCGAAACAACTTTTTATGGATAGCATTTTTAAAGCCCTTCCAAGGCAAAATTGAAGCCTTTTTGCGACCAAAACTCTAGCTCGCGCGAGCGTTTTCTGCCTGCGCGACTATATTCCCGCCCAATCGATAAAAATTTCCTCACGAAGCCGCCGTTCGAGCTCCTGCTGCCGCGGCGTCTTGTCTTTCAGCGGCACATCGAGATAGGACATGATGAGTTCCATCACTACGCGGAAGGCATCGGAGTCAACCAGCTGGCCATAGGTCATCAGAACGACGGGATATCCCATCGCTTGCAAGGCCGTCGTTCGATCGGAGTCCGAGATCTTGGATTCTATGGATCCATGAATGGCTTTACCTTGACATTCAACCAGGCACTCTCGGCTGCCGTCCTTATTTGCCAGCAGGATATCGGCATAGCGCCTATCAAGCCCCGAAATCAGACGGGCACTGCGCGTCATACGAATCTCAACGTTATTGGTAAGGCGCAGCCCTTCACCGCCGCGCAACCTCGAAAGACCAAACAGCATCGAAGCCTGGACCTCGAGCGGCGATGCCGCCACCCCCGTAACGCATTTTGCGGCACGTGTGAACGATTTAGCACCGCGAAGCCCTCGGATCTTATCGACGTACTCTGCAAGTTCAGAGAGCTCAATCAAGGGAGGTCGTTTCCACAAGTCCGTTGGATTCCCCGAGGCATCCTTTACGTTTTCCCAGCCCAGCCGGGCATCGCCCCACCGGTCCCCGTATGCCTGTTCAAGCGCCGACTTTACCTGAGACGCAATCTTGCACACGGCAAAGGTGCCGCACATCTCATACATGCACATGATCAGTCGCTCGTTTGAGACCGAGGAGGCCAGTGTCAGCAAGGTAAAGAGCGGGGACGCGATATCGAGACCAAACTCTGTCGGCTGCACGGAGCCAAACGGCCTCTCCCCGTTCCAAACATGCCTGACGATGCGATCGCCCTTACGTCCGCAGCTGCCCTGTGCCAACACATGTAACGGGGTGCCCATGAAATGCGTGACGAGCGGATGCTCACATAGGTGCTCCCTGCGCGGATCGTCCGCAGAATCGGGCAGGTCTGGCATTATTGCCAAGACCTGTGGAGGTATCCGGTGATACCGAAAGGCAGATATGTCGCACAGCATGTCGTCCATGAAGGGTACGTACCCACTACGTCGTTTGTGAGCCCGCTCGGACGGCAAACGCGATGGCTCCGCCTGCGAACGGTAAATACCGCCACGCGCGCCGCGGATCTCTCAGGAGGCTTACAATCAGTTTGGAAAGCAGACTAATTATGAGGTTACATATGGTTGATGAGGACTTTGCCTGGCGGCTTGCGCAGGACCTTGTGAAGGTTGACAGCTCAGACCCGGGCGCATATGAGGACGAGATTGAGCGCTTCATTAAGAGGCTCATTGAGCAGCAGCTGGCACAACTTGATAGTTCTGCGCTCGAGGCCGTGCAGATTGAGGAGCTCGAAGTGCTCCCCGGACGCCGCAACCTCATGGTCACCGCGCCCGGTTTGAGCGACGAGCCGCGGCTGGTCTATATCTGCCATATGGATACCCTTACGCTGGGCTATGGCTGGGACGCGGACATTCCGCCGCTCGGAGCGATCGTGCGGGACGATAAGCTCTATGGCCGCGGTGCCTGCAACATGAAGGGTGGCTTGGCCTGCGCCATTGCCGTGATTGTCCACGTACTCGAGCGCATAGCGACAAGCGGCGAGCTGCCCCGCCGTGGCTTCTCACTCATCTGCTCGGTAGACGAGGAGGACTTTATGCCGGCTCCGAGGCCGCCATCGGTTCCGGCTGGATCGGCTCGCGCGAATGGGTGCTGGACACCGAGCCCACCGACGGGCAGATTCAGGTGGCGCACAAGGGGCGCACGTGGTTCGAAATTGAGATGGCCGGCGGCACGGCGCATGCGAGTCAGCCTTGGAAGGGTGCAGACGCCGTCGCCGCCATGGCCGAGGTCGTGTGTTCGCTTCGCCATGCGTTCGCGGCGCTGCCCGTGCATGATGAGCTGGGGCCTTCGACCATTACGTTCGGACAAATCGAGGGCGGCTATCGCCCCTACGTCGTGCCCGACCACGCCAAGGTCTGGGTCGACATGCGCCTGACGCCGCCGACCGATACGGCCGCCGCGACACGCATGGTGGAGCAGGCCATCACCGCTGCCGAGGCCGCGGTTCCCGGCCGCCATGGCAGCTACGCTGTGACGGGCGATCGCCCCGCCATTGAGCGCGACACGAGCTCTCCCCTTCTAGCCGCACTCAAGCGTGCCGCCGATGACGTGACGGACGTGGACACGACCGTCGGCTTCTTTGCCGGCTACACCGACACCGCCGTCATTGCCGGCAAGACAGGCAACCGCAATTGCATGAGCTACGGCCCCGGGTCGCTCGCGCACAAGCCCAACGAGTATGTGCCCCACGCCGATATCGTTCGTTGTCAGCAGGTGCTCATCGCGCTCGCCGATAACGTGCTCTGGGACGCGAGCGGCCAAGTTGGGGCATAATAAGCCGCGAACAAACCGACTCGCGCGTTAGGACCGCCCATGAAAGCACTTCCGTTTCCCTGCATCCGCCCGGCTCAGGACCGCGTGCTCGAGGCGCTGCCGCAGATGGACGCCATCTTGGGCGGCAACGATGCCCTGCGCGGTGCCATTGCCGACGGGCTCATGCTCAAAGATCCGGGCTCGGCATATTACGTGTACGAATGCTCCGGAGAGCCAGGGCGCGTGACGGGCGTTGTGGCGATTTGCCCAGTCAGCGTGCTGGCGGGCGGCGACGCGGCCTCCGCAGATGCGGCCACAGCCGCCCGTGCAATCACCGAGTTTAAGGTGCAGCCCCGCCCTGTAACGCTTGCTTACGAAGCCTCGCCCGTCATGGATATCATCCTCGGCGCCGCCAAAGAGGGCGCGTCGCTCTATGCCGTCACCGACCCCGCCGGCATTACGCATCGCGTGTGGGAGGTCAAACGCAATGACGCCGTTGCCGCCATCCACGCTATGCTCGACCAGGCACCGGAGCCTGCCCCCGCAGACGATCCGGCCTATGTCGCCGCGCTGGCAGGGGCGGCACAGCTCTTGGCAGACGAGGCCCGCGCTGCCGGCACCTACACGGGCAAGGAGCCGTTCAACTTTGTCATTTCCGCGCTGTTCCCTACCGCGCAGGTCGCAGGTGGCGCGCCGCAGGTTCCAACGGGTCTGCTCACTCACCAGATTGCACGATACTAGCAGGACTTAAACGCTTAGCGCAAAGACTCGGCAGTCCAACAAACGAAGGGCGGAGATGCAATGCCAGCGCATGCATCTCCGCCCCTTTTGCATCGAGCAAGTATGTCGGCGACCCGTATCGTCACGCCTGCGTTACCCGCGCTGTGGACCCGCTGCCGCCGTCAACGGCTCAAGACCCAGCTCACGCGCATAATCTTCCTGCGTAAAGACTTCAACCAGCTCAAACGTTTCGGTCGCATCGTCAAACGCAAAGTGCAGCACCGAACAGTTGCCCGGCACGCGCTCGCGCTCGTCGGCCGCCGCTCCCCTCACATGATCCAAAAACTCCTTGATGGCCGAGGCGTGGCTCACCGCGAGCACGCACGAATGGTCCGGGCGTCGCATCAGATCGGTCAACGTCGCCACCATGCGCTCACGCACCCGCATCTGCCCCTCGCCGCCAAACTGGCGATAGAAGTCACGCCACGGACGCTCGGGCATGAGCATCACGCGTTCGGCCTCAAAGTCGCCAAAGAACCACTCGCGCAGGCCATCCAGGCGCTCGTAGGCAAGGCCCGGCCACAGGCTGGCGATGGTCTGCTCCGTGCGATGCAGCGTCGAGGTGTAGGCATGATCGGGCTCAATGCCGCGCGCTCGCAAGAACATGCCGGCGCGCGCCGCCTGGTCGCAGCCCAACTGCGTAAGCGGCGAATCGCTCCACCCCTGAATGATACGCTTAAGGTTAAATATTGTCTGTCCATGACGGACCAGATACAAGTCTTTATTCATAGGGAGTCCTTCCGTTCGTTACCAATCAAGGAGCGAAAACGCCCCGTCGCAATAGCCAAAATGGAGCACGGCACCGTTGTCGGGCTGCTCTCCCCCGCCGGCCACGTACTCAAGAAACTCCTGGCAGGCAGACCCATGGGAGACAGCCAGCACGCAGTTGTGCTGCGGTCGGGCCATAATGCGGGACAGCGCCGCGACCATACGCGCCCGGAATTGCGCTTCCGACTCGCCGCCAAAGGCCACCGGATAATCGCCCCAGGGCTGCGGCGGCATCTTGCGATTTGATGTACCTTCCAGCGAGCCCAAATGCCACTCGCGCAGGTCGTCGACCAGCTCAATGGAGCGACCCTCACCAGCAATTAGCCCAGCCGTACGCCGCGCCCGGCCCAACGGAGAAGAATACACATGGTCAAAGGTCACGCCGCGGTCCTCGAACGCCGCGCGCGTCGCCAGCGCCTGCTCACGCCCGCGCGCCGTAAGCGGCGAATCGTGCCAGCCCTGCAAAATGTTCTTCACATTGCACTCAGTCTGCCCATGCCGCACCAAAAACAGATCGGCCACATGCCCTCCCCTCGCACCACCACAAAGGTGCCTGTCCCCTTTGTGGTGGTTTTGCCGCCGGATTGCACCGCAACGACGCGCAGCTACACCAGTACGTCGGCAAGCGGACGCTTGGGTACGTGATGCACCTGCGCCTCGTCGCGCCAGTAATTGATAGAGCCATCCGGGTTGGAATCGATCGCATCGATCACCTGTGTCTCGGCCGGAACGCCAAACGCCATGATCAGCTTGAGCTCATACTTGTCGTTATCGAGCCCCATGGCGTCGATCGCGCGGGGCGTAAAGGCCTTGAACATGCAGGCCGCCACCTCGGGCGTGGCGCTGCGAGCGGCGAGCATCATCGTCTGAGCCGCTATGCCCGCGTCGACCTCGGTGATAGGCGCGGCGGGCTTGCCGGGAACGGGGCGCTCGGCAAGAATCGCGATGTAGCCGGTCGGGCGCTCGCCCTCATCGGGACCCGGCCAATCCTTGAGCGCGCCGGCCCACGCGAGCTCATCAAATACGCGCGCGCAGTCCTCTGCACCGCTCACCACATGAAAACGCAGACGCTGAGCGTTGGCGCCGCAGGGAGCCAGGTGCGCCAGCTCCGCCAGCTCGAGCAAAAACTCGCGCGGCACGCGCATGGACTCGTCAAAGCGGCGGCACGTACGGGCGCGGCGGACCAGCGCGTCAAACGTGTCCAGGCCAAGCTTTTCGCAACCTTGCTTTGCCATCGACTCCACGCTCAACGGCACCACGGGAACTGCTTCGTTCATAGGGACCCCCCAATAAAAGCCAATTGTTCTTAAGAAAATCTAACCTAAAACGTAGGCAATTACACTCAACGGCATAATGTTCTACACCTGTTGAATATCCCACATCCAAACGGGAACAAAGGTAACAATTCGGGAAGATGAGGCTCCCAATCGCCCTTCCCACCCCACGCGACGGCGCCCTTGGGCGATACTTGATGCAGCACTTTTGGCACACGCCGCACGGAGAGCAATGAACGCGACGTGCACCACACGGAAAGGAGACCTTATGGGCATCTTTAAGGACGATGGCCAGCAGCCGAACCTGTTTGGATTTGACGAGAAAAGCATGGCAGGTAAGGCAATCAAGGCTGTGCGCTGGATCTACGCCATCACGGGTGTCATCGCGCTCATCGCCGGCATCGCGCTGCTGTTTGCGCCCGTCAAGTCCCTCATCTTCCTGACGACCGTCCTGGGTTTTTACTTTGTAATCACCGCTGCCATTAGGCTGTTTACCGCTGTTTTTGAGCCGCTTCTGCCCACCGGATGGCGCGTTGCGAGCATCATCTCCAACCTGCTCATCATTCTGGGTGGCGTCATAATCCTGCGCAATCAGGCCTTCTCGACCGCGACGCTCAGCACGCTTGTGGTGGTCGTGGCCGGCTTTGGCTGGATCGTCGAGGGCGTCATGTCGATTCTGGAATCCGAACTTTCCGCCAACCGCGCCCTCGCCATCCTGAGCGGCGCGCTCTCCATCATCGCCGGCATGTTCGTGTTTATCTATCCGCTGTGGTCGGCAAAGATGCTCGTCATCTTTAGCGGCGCCGCGCTGCTGGTGTTTGGCGTGACACTGATTGTTCGCGCTATTCAATTTGGCAAACTGGTGCGCTAGATGCCAAAGACGCTTTTTATTGATGCCGACGCCTGCCCGGTCACGCGCGAGTCGATCGACTGCGCGCGGAGGGCGGGCGTTGCCGTCGTTATCGCCGGCAACAGCACGCAAAACCTGGAACGCCACATTCGCCGCGACGATCCGCGCGACGCCGAGCATGCGCGTCGGGGCTTTTGGGTCACGACGCTCGATGTGAGTGTGGGAGCCGATAGCGCCGACTTTGCCATTATTGAGCGCCTGCAGACTGGCGACGTGGTCGTGACGCAGGACATAGGTCTGGCGAGCATGGCGCTCGGCCGCGACGCCGCCGCCATCGGCGTGCGCGGGCGCGTCTACGACAAAGCGACCATCGATATGCAGCTGTTTATTCGTCACGAAGAAAAGAAAGTGCGCCGCGCCGGCGGTCGCACCCGCGGGCCGGCAGCCTTCACCAGCGAAGACCGCGCCCGCTTTAAGCGCAACCTCACCGAGCTGCTACGCTGACCAAGGTAGAATTTTGGGCTTAGAGACCAAAGGCGGAGAGAACGAGTCCCCAGCCGGCACCGATAACGTACATCATGATCAGGAACAGGACGTTTTCGCGGGCGCTGCGATTGGTGCGGAACAGCACCAGGTAGCCCACGCCGGCAGAGATGAGCGTGCCGGCGAGCATCGGGGCCAGCTGCAGCGCGCCTTCCAGGTACAGTTGCGTGATGACCACACTCGCAGAACAGTTGGGGATCAGGCCGACAAGCGCCGAACCCAGGACGGCGAGCGTCTCGTTGCCGCGCAGGAACTGCTCGATTGCGGACTCGCCGAAGGTCTCGAGCACGGCGACCAGAATCAGCGTCACCAGGAAAATGAATACCGATACCTGCACGGTATGCGAGATGGCGCTGCGGATAATCGACACGGCGGGCGCACCTTCGTGTGAGTGGGAGCGACCGTGGCCATCATGATGTTCATGCTCGCCCTCATGACCGTGATCGTGGCCATGTCCGTGTTCGTGCTCGTCCTCGTCTTCATCACAGCCGCAATGGTCGCGCTCGCACAACTCGTGGATGTGGTCGGCGCTCACGCCCGCCTCGGCCACCTCGTCGATGATGTCACCGCCAGTGTGGTCATCGTGCGCGCAGTTCACGCGGGCCGGGTTGGCCGCGGTTCCCAGCACGGTACGGCGAATCGCCGCATGCGCGCGAGCGTTACGACGCAGGCCGCGAATGGCGGCATCCACGATAAAGCCCGTAACCAGCGCGATCAGCGCCTTCGAAGCCAAAAGCATCGCCATGGTCTGCACGGGAACTTGCTCGGCTAGCAACAGCGGCAGCATCTCGTCTGAGGTCGAGAGGAACACCGCAACCAGCGTGCCCAGCGTCACGACGCGACCGGCGTACAGCGTGGCCGCCATGGCCGAAAAGCCGCACTGCGGCACCATGCCCAACAACGAGCCAACCACGGGGCCCGCAGCGCCAGCGCGCTTGATGGCGCCGTTAACGCGGTCGCCCGCAACATGCTCGAGCGTCTCGAGCGCAAGGTACGTCACCAACAAAAACGGCACCAGCGAGAGCGTGTCTTTGCCGGCATCGAGCAGAATATCTATCAGTAAATCCATGACGGATGGAACCTTTCGTGTCTTTCGGCAGCATTGTAAAAGTCCTAGCGGTCAACTAGGGTATTGTAGTAGTCCCGGGCGCGGTGCCAATAGTTGCCCATGGTAAACTATCATCTCGCCACAACTCAGTAACCCCGAGCCGCGCGACGCGGCCCGTCCAAGGAGCAGCCTATGAACGTTTCGCAAGCACTCGAATACGAGCGCCAGCCGTTTATTCCCATGTTTATCTATGGCGATCACGGCGCCATGGAGTCCGAGCGCCAGAAGGGCGAGGAGGCCCTTAAGGTGCTCGAAACCGAGTACTTTACCGCCGAGGGCGACCCCGGTTTCGACTTTGCCACCGTGCGCGACCTAGCCGACCGCAACCGCGACCTGTGCGACCAGATCGGCGAGGCGCGCCTGCGCAACGTGACGCCCGCGACGCTTTCGCGCGGCCTGTCCGATGCCGACACCTGCGCCGCCATCGGCAAGATGCAAAAGCGCACCGCCGCGTCCGTTATGCGCGAGATCCGCGGCGACCGCGACGCGCTCGGCGTGGCCTACGCCCGTAAGCCCATCCAGGGCACCGTGCTCGGTATCGACATCGAGACCACCGGCCGTGCACCCGAACGCGGTTATATCATCAACGTCGGCTGGGAGATCATGGAACTCACTAGCGACGCCGTCCCGCATGACGCCGAGGCGCACTACTGTGGCCTGCCCGACATCTACCGCGGCGAAGATGTGCCGCTGTCGAATATCCACCACATCACCTGGGACGACATCGACGGCAAAAAGCCATTCCGCGAGAACAAGGAGCTGCAGAAGCAGCTGCTCAAGCTTATGAAGAAGTACCCGTACATGGCGCATAACGCCGCGTTCGAGGACAGCTGGTTCAAAATTCACCTGGACGGTTACGCCGAGGCGCGCCGTGCCGGCAAGATTATCGTCATCGATTCGCGCCAGATCTGCCGCAGCCTGGATGCCGACGTCCGCTCGCTCCCCCGCGAGTCCGCCCCCGCCGCGCTCGAGAACTGGGCGCGCCGCCGCGGAACCCTCGCCGCCGATGCCAACGAGCAGCATCTGGGTCTGAACGACACCGACCTCATGCTCCGCACCGTCCAAGCCGAGTTCAACCTCAAGAACCTATTCGCGAAATAACCGATCCATCTGCGGGAGCGCCTGCCAGGCACAGCGCAATCCGTCTGGGCGCACCGGCACGCAATAAACTAGGGCGCAGCCTTATGGCTGCACCCTAGTTTTCATCAAAACAAGCAAATACGCGTGCTTCACACAGTCGACAGGTTAGCCCACCTACATTTTTCGAGTTGTTCGGCCAGCTGAACCACTAGTCAAGGCCCCTTGAACCGCAATCGAGCGCTGTAGTCGCCTTAATTTCGCAACCAAGCCCCATTAATCTACCTGAATCAATTTAAATAGGACATTGTAATCGCACCATTCGTATAGGAAAAGGCCGAATAACTCAAATTATGTTGGTGAGGCATCTGGGCGGTCGGCAAAAACGCTTAGAAGCTACGAACCCGCAACTAAAGTTCACCAAAAAAGGCGCAGCTGGCAGAAACCTCCCCGGCCGAAGCTGCCCATTACAGTCTGAAATAGGCCATCGATAAATTTCGATGGCGAGCATTCGGC
>NZ_QROM01000023.1:0-32567 GCF_003474365.1 Collinsella sp. AF38-3AC | reverse complement strand
GCGGCCTTGGCTTTGGCGTAGGCGGGCGAAGCCTCGCCCTTGGCGGCGATGTCCTCGGCCACGGCCTTCTGCTCATCGAGCGTCCAGTCCTTGGCGTCCTTGGCTACCGCCGCCTGGACGGTCGCGGAATCGGCCCCCGCGGAACCGCTGCCAGATGCTCCGCCTCCCTCGGTGCCTCCGCTAATCCCACTGTTTACCGTGTTTCCGACCAGGTTGAACTGGTTGCGGATGGCGCCCGCCACGCCGGGTCCGGCGAACACGACCACTAGGCCGATGACGGCGATAATCAGTACGTACTCGATGATTGACTGCCCTCGGAGGTGGGTACTCCTAGGAGATACCCCCCCCCGAAGGTTCTGCGTCGCTGCGTGCATTTGCGACACTCCCTTCGTATGGGGATTGATATTGCATGCAGGAGCGTACGATGCGGCGTGGGAGACGCAGCCTGTCTTGCCGCTGCGGCATAGCAATCTTTGTCCTCGCAGCCTCTTCAACTTCGACTTAAAAGCAAAATCAAAATTATTATTGGGATGATGCGGATCTTCTTGGCATGTAAGGGTACAATTCAGGTATCCCGAAAGGGATCCAGACTCGGCTGGTAAACCTGACGTTCGGCGCGGTGTACGTGGACGCGCCTGGAGAGCTTGACCTCAAGTACGTTCAAGCCTAGGGGCTTAAGCCCCCCGCGCCTAAACCTAGGTTTAGGAGAGCAGACTGGCAGGCAGCAACCGAGAATCAATAAGGGCGCGAAAGCGCCCTTATTGCATTATGTAGTGGAATACAGAGGACGTTGCCGCAGCGGCACTAATTACGATAGTTGTAGCGATTGAGGTAGGTTTCCCGAAAAGGAGGTACCTCATGAGACACAACAGTTACGGACGTCTCGCTGGAGATGAAGAGTCTAAAACGATAATTTCCCTAGCGCGGCTGTTCGATAAAAAATCTGAATTGAAAATCATTCCTCATCTGCTTTGGATCGAAAACACTTCGATTTCTTGAAGTGTCATTTTCTTCTGGCAACTTTAGCCACATTGCAGGTATTGACAAACACAATTGTCGAATCAAGCCCCATGAAGTGTATACCCGCGCCGTTGATGATAATCTTAAGCCTCAAGACCTTGGCTACAGTATCGTGCCGAAGTTCAAAATGAAAACAATCGCCGCTAAATTCCTCAATGAATTTGGCTCTACCGCAACACATGTAAGCGCGGTCAACAAACGCCGCTCCAAAATCAATGCTGAAATCTGGATTTCTGGTTCAAAAGCAGGCTTCGCAATTGGCGCCCTTCACATCGATTCTAAGAAATCAGGACCGGTAACCTTCGTCCCAACTAGCCTTCAACTTTTGAGTGATACGGAACTCCAAGAAAAGTCAGTAGGAACTGTAGAACCTATCGCTGTCATCCTCTCACGCAAGAATGGCGAAATGTCTTATTCCGTTATCGAATTTGTGGATGAGACTCTCGTCAAAGCCCACTCTTCCTCCCTTGCTTCAATACTGCTGAGCTGCGGGGATGAAAGAGAACTCGGAAATAAATATCCAGAGTTGTGCGGTCAGCTTTTCGACAAAGATCTTGAATCGCTTGATGATATTTCAGTAGCCGTTGAGGGAATTGCGCAAGAATGCAACCAAATCAATGCACGCCGTAAAGAAATAGAAGCAAGTCTCTCGAAGTAGATGTCCTTTTTCAGCAGATAACCCTTTTGCAAACACGTTTACGCCTCATCATTCAAAGAAAGGCTTGGTTGCAAACAATGACCAGCGAGACAAATAAAGAGAGTAGTGGCGATAATCAAACCCTCCAAGCTGCAAAATTACTCAATGGCTTATGGCTATCATCCTAGGACTTATCGCACTGCTGCTGATCATCAAAATCGTGGCAATCATCGTCTCATTGGTAATTGCATCGATATCTGCCGCTCAACTGTATACCGGTACCCTGGATACCAGCTGGGTTCGCGGCTAGGACGTTGCCGCTGCGGCATTAGTTAACTTGAGCTATTGGATCCATGGGAAAGTCCCGAGACGTAATTACGTTGAGAGGACAATCCAGTGGCTCACTCCGCAGATATAGAATGCAAGAAAATCATCGATAAGGTTCACATTCCGCCCCTTAAGACGCAGGGAATCAAGACTAAACTCGTCCCGTGGATTGCGCGGTACGCTGCGGTCGATGCCGGGACGGTCTGGGTCGAACCGTTCATGGGGTCGGGGGTCGTCGGACTCAACCTCGCGCCGAAGCGGGCGATCTTCTCGGACACGAATATCCATCTCATCGACTTCTATCGGGCAATCCAGAACGGCGAGCTTACCGCCGCAGGCTGCCGGAAGTTTCTCGAATCGGAGGGCGCTCGCCTGAAATCGAGGGGGGGAGATTACTTCTATGAGGTTCGCGACCGGTTCAACGAATCGCATGACCCGTATGATTTTCTCTTCCTCAACCGGTCTTGCTTCAACGGCCTTATGAGATTCAACCGCCAGCACCGCTACAACGTCCCCTATGGGCATAACGACAACCGTTTCTCCAAGGCATACGTCACCAAAATCGTGAACCAAGTCGATTACGTCCAGGAAAAGATCGCCGAAAGCGATTGGAAGTTTCTGGCCATGCGCTACGAGGATGCGATAGCCACCGCGCCGAGCAACTCGTTTATCTATTGCGACCCGCCCTATATCGGACTCACGAGCACCTATTACGACACCTGGGACGAGGAAAAGGAGAAAGGGCTGCACGACTCGCTCATGGAAAGCGGCTGCAAGTTCATGGTTTCCTCGTGGTCGCACAACGATTATCGAAGCAATGAGCTCATCGGTACGCTTTGGTCGGATTGCCACGTCTCCTACGCAGACCATGCCTATATCGTCAACGGGAAGCACAAGCCCGTGGTCGAGGTGCTGCTGACGAACTATGTGCCGGAGTGACGGATCCACGCCATACGAAACCAAATCGCTATCCCCCACCCCAGCCCATCAGAAGCAATTTGAGAGGCTATGTTCGGGTCGGGCGTGTCGAGTTGAGTGGCTTTGCCGAAACGCACGTTATTCGGGTTCTGGGGCGGTTCTTGCGACATCGGTCTTGGGCAGGAATCTCGCAATTATGCCGAAGCAAAAGAAAGCTAGATTGTCAAGCCGTGTTGCACCGCTTCGGGGGGTTTGGGTATGGGCTCACTGCGCAACTAGCCGCAGTAGGCAGGCGCAGGTAAGTTGATTCCGCGTATGTAGACTAAGCTGACGAAATAGATTACATATGCGGAATCAAATCGAATCACCAGATTGACGAAATGTGGAATGACAGTGAAGAGGGGATCCATTAAAATCGAGATTCTACAAAAGCGCAGGTAGAAGGGTGTGTCGTTATTGGCTAAAAGGCAGCCGGTGCTTACCTCGTGCTTACCTTGGTGCTTCCTCATAAAAAAAGGTCAGGCACTAGGTGCCTGACCTGCAAACTTCTGGTCGGGACGACTGGATTCGAACCAGCGACCCCTTGACCCCCAGTCAAGTGCGCTACCAAGCTGCGCCACGTCCCGAAGCTTATGTTTGTTGCTCTGCTCTCGCTCGCAACAGGGAGTATATTAACCCGAAACTTTAGACTAGTGCAAGAACTTTTTTACAAATTTTGAAGCAAGTCCAAAATTGTATCTGCGAGCTGGGGTTTTGTTAGCACGGGAAGTTCTTGCGTGCCCGTTGTGCTCACAATCCAGGCCTTGTTCGTGTCGGTTCCAAAGCCCGAATCGGCGCGCGAGACATCGTTGGCGACAATTACATCGCAACCCTTGCGGACCAATTTGCGCTCGGCGTACTCGACAACGTTATCGGTCTCGGCCGCAAAGCCGATCACGCACCGCTCTCCCTTTTGGCGCGAGAGTTCGGCCAAGATATCGACCGTCTCGACCAGTTCGATTCGATCCAGGCGCTCGTTGGCCTTTTTGAGCTTATGGTCGGCAGGGGCCGCGGGGGTGTAGTCGGCGACGGCGGCCGCACAAATTGCCGCATCGGCCGTTTGGAAGGCGTTCAGGGCAGCTTGGAGCATCTCTGCGGCGGTCTGCACGCGCACGCACTCCACGCCGTGGGGCACATCGAGCGATGTCGGTCCCAACACGAGCGTGACCGCAGCACCGCGGCGAGCAGCCTCCCCTGCCAGGGCGATACCCATCTTGCCCGAAGAGCGGTTGCCAATGAAGCGCACGGGGTCGATCGGCTCGTGCGTGGGGCCGGCGGTAATCACGATGCGCTTACCTGCCAGATCCTGAGGCGCGGGGTTGAGCACCTCACAGACAGCCTCGACGATGTCCTCGGGCTCGCTCATGCGGCCCGTGTCTACGTCGCCGCAGGCAAGGTAGCCGCTGCCCGGACCCACCACGTGCACGCCGCGGTCGCGCAGCGTGGCCATATTGGCCTGTGTAGCCGGTGCCTTCCACATGCCGTTGTTCATGGCCGGCGCGATCACGACGGGTCGCGGCGTTGCCAGCAGCGTGGTGGAGATGAGGTCGTCGGCGATGCCGTTGGCCATCTTGGCGATGATATTGGCCGTCGCGGGCGCCACGACCACCAGATCGGGCTCCTGCGCCAGCGAAATATGGTGGATGGGGTCAGACGGGTCGTCGAATAGTCCAACCGCGACCGGCTCATTGGTGAGCGCGCGGAAGGTGAGCGGCCCCACGAACTCCGTGGCATGCTCGCTCATAACGACCTTGACGCGTGCGCCGCGCTTTTGCAGCAGACGCACGATATTGCACGACTTATAGGCGGCGATCCCGCCGGTAATGCCCAACAGGATCGTTTTTCCCTCAAGTTGCATTGAATTGTTGGGTGCCGATGTCATCGCTAGGCTTCCTTGCTCGGGAGTACCAGGAGGCGGTGGCAGTACGGGCAGTGCGTAATTGACCTACCGTCGTGGTTGAGGTCGCTCATGGACGATGCCTGCAGCGCGGTGTGGCAGACCGTGGGGATGTTGCCCTGGATGGTCTCGACGGCCAGTCCGCGGAACTGCTTGAGCAGGCGCTCGTAGTCGGTGAGCACGTCGGCCGGTAGCGTAGCGGCAAGCGCGGTGCGCTCCTTCGTGGCGGCGTCGACCTGAGCCTGCAGGTCGGCAGCCTTGGCGCGGGCGGCCTTGGTATCGGCCTTCACGCCCTCCTCGAACTTGGCGATGATCGCCTGCGCGCGGACCTCGCGGTCGAGCGCCTCCTTATGGGCGACAACGACGTCCTTGCGGGTGTGCTCGATCTTGTCCAGACGCTTGGCCAGGGTGGCGAGCTCATTCTCCAGGTCCTGAACCTCGCGGTAGTCGGAGCCGTCGACGTGACGCTTCTTGGCGGCCTCGATGGCGTTATTGGTCTGAATCTCGGTGGTGTTGAGATCGTCGAGCTCAATGTCCAGATCCTTGCGCTGGGCGTAGAGCTTGGTCATCTCGGCCTTGAGCTTCACATAGGTCTTGCGCTTGGAAGCGAGCTCCTTGAGCTCCGGCATATTGGCAAGTTCGCTCTTGTTGCGGGCGAGCTCCAAATCGATCTGTTGCAGCTTGAGTAGCGTAGCGCCGGCGCTCATAAGTTCTCTCCTTTTGTCACAGTCCACCATTGGCAAGGGTTCAGTATTTTAATCGCATGACTGGGGTCGACCCCGGCGTCAACTGCAGAGTTCATCAATATATCAACGAACGGCTCCTCGGAGCGGTCGTGGCCGAGCAGGATCACCGGCAACCCGCGCAAGGCAAGGTCTTGTACCACGTGGTAGCCCGCCTCGCCCGTCACGACAACATCTGCGCCTGCGACGATGGCGAGCTCTCCAAAGTCGCCCAGGGAGCCGCCCAAAATGGCGACGGTTCGACACGGGCTATCGGCCTCGCCCCACACGCGTGGGTCGCTGCCAAACACCGTGGCGGCGCGAGTGGCAAGGTCGCCCAGACTGCAGGGGTCGTTGAGCGTTGCAAGCGCGCCCAGGCCAGTCGCTTCGGGGTCGTCCACGTGCTCCAGCGAGCTTGCGGGCGCGGCGTCCAACAGCGTACTTAGGCAGACGTGCGCTTCGTGCGAGCGGTCCAGGTTGGTGTGGAGCGATATGATGCTCACGCCGCAACGGGCCGCCTCATAGAGCGCCGCGCTGCACTGGGGGCGCTTCGCGCTGGGCGGGCAAAACGCCTCGGGCGCCTTTATGTAGATGGGATGGTGCGTCAGTAACACGTTGGTGCCGGCTTCCAAGGCGCGATGCACGTTTTCCCTGGTTGCGTCAAGCGCGCAAGCAACGCCGCGGATCTCGTCGTCGGGGTTGCCAACGGATAAGCCTACGTGGTCCCAGGGTTCGGCGTCCGTCTTGGGATAGCGCGTCAGCAGAGCGCGCTCAAGGTCGGCGACGATCATGCGGCACCCACAATCGACAGCAGCGCTTGGGCAAAGTCGTCCAGGTCAGCCGGGTTCACGCGGTCATCGAAGGAGATGCGCAGTGCGCCCAGCGCCTGCTCGCGACCAATGCCCATGGCGCTGAGCACGTGGCTCGGGTCCATGCTACCGCTCGAGCAAGCCGATCCGGCCGAAACCTCAAAGCCGGCGGCATCGAGCTTGACGATGAGCTCCTCGGAGTCCATGCCGTCGACGTAGATCGAAACCATACCCGGCAGGCGATCGGCCTGCGCGTAGTCGCCCATCGTGGCGTGAATGCGAGGATGGGCCGTAAGCGTGTCGTAGAGCTTATCGGATAAGGCCTGCAGCGTTGTGCGCTCCTGGGCAACATTCGGCAACAGCGCGGAAGCGGCAGCGGCAAAAGCCAGCTGCGTGCGCAGGTCCTGCGTTCCGGCACGACGGCCGGCCTCCTGTCCGCCGCCAAAGATGCGCGGGCGCAGCGGCGTGCGGCTCTTAAGGTAGAGCGCGCCGGATGCCACGGGGCCGCCAATCTTGTGCGCTGCAACGGTCATAGCGTCAACTCCCAGCTCGGTGACATCGAGCGGAATATGTAAGTAGCCCTGGATGGCATCGGTATGAAACAAGGCGCCGGCAGCATGTGCGGCGGCGGCAAGCTCGCGGATGGGCTGCACCACGCCGGTTTCGTTGTTGGCGACCATAACGCTCACGAGCGCCACGTCGTCGCCTAGCAGTTCGACAAGCGCGGCGGGCTCAATGTAGCCCGCACGGCAGGGCTGCACCAGGTCGACGGAAAAGCCGGCGGCGCGCAGCAGCGGCAGGTTGTCCAGAATCGAATCGTGCTCGATGGCCGAAACGATGACACGGTCGCGCTTGCGATCGCGCTGACGAGCGCCCTCGGCAAGTCCGAGGAGCGCCAACTGGTTTGCCTCGGTGCCGCCGTTGGTCAAAATGATCTCGGACGGGCGGACGCGCGCGCCAAAGCTGCGGGCAATCTCGCGACGTGCCACTTCTAGGCGCGCAGCGGCCTTGCGCCCAAGCGAATGCAGCGAGTTGGGGTTGACGCCGGCAAGCTCGCTGTCGTCGTACTCGCGCTGCGCAAGGAGCGCCTCGGCGCGCATGGGCGTCGAGGCGGCATAGTCAAGATTCACGGGTATGCGGTTTTGACCTGCGGTCATAAGGGATTATGCCTCCTGTGCGGCCTCGTTGCCCAGCTTCTGCAGCAGCGCAACCTCGGCAGCGGGATCTTCGGACTTAAATACGGCAGAACCGGCCACGAGCACGTTGGCGCCGGCATTGACGACATCGGCGATGTTCTTGGAAGAGATGCCGCCGTCGACCTCGATGAGGGGCGAAACGCCGTGACGCTCGCACATGGCCTTGAGCTCGTGCAGTTTGGCAATGGTACCGGGAATAAAGCTCTGGCCGCCAAAGCCGGGGTTCACGCTCATGAGCAGCACCATGTCGACGACGTCGATGATGCTCTCGAGTACGCAGACGGGCGTGGCGGGGTTGAGCACCACGCCGGCTTTAACGCCGCGCTGCTGCAGGTGCGTGAGCGTGCGGTGCAGGTGCGTGGAGGCCTCGTAGTGCACGGTGATCATGTCGGCACCGGCGTCGGCGTACCAATCGACCGTCTCGTCGGGGTTCGACACCATGAGGTGCGCATCGACCGGCACGTTGGTAGAACGCTTGACAGCTTTGAGGATGTCAACGCCAAAGGTGAGGTTGCCGGTAAAGTGACCGTCCATAACGTCAAAGTGCACGTAGTCGGCACCGGCGATCTTGTCGAGCTCGCCCTTCAGGTTGGCCATGTCGGCCGAGAGGACGGATGGAGCGATTTTGATGGAACCCATGGTAGAAGCCTTTCTGCGCTAGTCGGTGAGTCCGTAGAACTCTTGAGAGGGGACGCGATCGGTAAGAATTTCGAGCGCCCTATCCAAGGTAACACCGTTGTAGAGCGTTTGCTCCACGGCAAAGGTAAGCGGAATGTCTACGCCCAGTGAACGGGCAAGTTCGCTGACGCTGCGGGCCGCGACGGCGCCCTCAACCACCATATGCGTACGCTCCTGATACTCGTCGAGTGACACGCCGTGGGCAAACTCGTAGCCAAAGGTGCGGTTGCGCGAATGCTCCGAGGTGCAGGTGGCGATGAGGTCGCCCATGCCGGCGAGCCCCATGCAGGTTATGGCCTGACCGCCGCGTGCGTGCGCCAGTCGGCTGATCTCGGCCAGGCCGCGCGTCATGATAAGGGCGAGCGTATTGTCGCCCGCACCGGTGCCGGCGGAGATGCCGCACACGATGGCGATGACATTTTTCATAGCGCCGCAGACCTCTACACCGGTCATGTCTTGCGACAGATAGATTCGGAAGGCAGTGGACAGGAGCAGGTCCTTAAAGGTCTCCCCCACCTGCTGGTCCTCGCTGGCGATGACGGCGGCCGAAAGCCCGCCGCGGCAGATTTCCTCAGCATGGTTGGGGCCCGAAAGCGCCGCGACACGCGCCTCGTTGTCGATCTCGCTGGCGATGACCTCGCTCATGAGTAGGCCAGACTCGGGCTCAATGCCCTTGGTGAGGCACAGAACCGGGGTATCGGCGGCGATAAAGGGCGCGGCCTGGTGGCACACGCTGCGAAGGTGCGTCGAAGGAACGGCAAAGATGATGGCCTCGGCGCCGTCGAGCGCCTGCGCCAGCTCCGTCGTGGCGACAACGTTTTTGGGCAGCTCGTAGCCCACCAGATACCGGGGGTTGCGGTGCTCGCCATTGATGCCGGCGGCCGTCTGCTCGCTGTGGGCCCACATGGTCACGCGCTCGGCTCGCGCGGCAGCAAGGCCGGCGACGGCGGTTCCCCAGGAGCCGGAGCCAATCAGCGCAACATTCATGACTCTCTCCTACTTATTGTCGGGCTCGGTGACGCGCTTGGTAAACGAGAGCTTGGACTCCTTACCGGCCATGAGCTTTTGGATATTCGAGCGATGGGCCCACACTACGGTGATGCCGATCATCGCCATGCAAAACTTGAGGCCCAGGCTGCTGTACGGAAAGACCGCGCAGGCAGCGATGGGAAGTCCGATGGCAGCGGCGAGCGAGCCCACCGACACATACTTGGTGATGGCGACGGCCACGATAAACATGCCTAGCAGCGACAGGCCAATGGGCCAGTACCAGGCAAGAATCACGCCCAGACCAACTGCGATACCCTTGCCGCCATGGAAGTTGAGGTAGGGCGAGAAGATATGGCCCCACACGGCTGCCAGGCAAATGACGCCGAGCATCCAGTCGCCAGGGGCACCGGGCGCCATAATGTTCGGCGGAAAGCCATAGCCCACGCTCGCGATGAGCGGACGCGCGATAAGGACGCAGATGGCGCCCTTAAGGCAGTCGAGCAGCAGGGTGAGCGCGGCCACCTTGGGACCGGCCACGCGCAGGGCGTTGGTGGTGCCGATGTTGCCGGAGCCCGCCTTACGGATGTCCGTGTGGTTGAACACGCGGCCCAGGATCAGGCCAAACGGAATCGCTCCGATAAAGAACGAGACCACGGCGCAGATGGCGGTCAGCAGAATCGGATTAAGCATCCTTTTGCTCCTTCTTCCTAAAGAAGAGTCGAATGGGCGTGCCGGCAAAGTCGAAGGTCGAGCGCATGCGGTTCTCTACATAGCGCTGGTAGGTGTCGTTGACCAGGTCGCTGTGGTTGACGAAATACGTGAACGTCGGCGGGTTGACGCCCGTCTGGGTCACGTAGTGCATACGCAGGCGGCGCTTGCCGTCCACCACGGTATGGCCGAACTCGCGCAGGTCGGTGAGGAACGTGTTGAGGCGCGAGGTGCTGATCTTCTGCGAGCGTGTCTTTTCGGCTGCGTCGACCATTGCCCAGATCTTCTCCACGCTGCGGCCGGTCAGGGCAGAGATGCGCAGGTACTGGGCCCAGGGAGCCATGACGCCTAGACGGCGGTCGACGGTCTCCATGCAGGCCTCGCGCTTGCGGTCGTCGTCGAGCAGGTCCCACTTGTTGAGCAGCACCACGATGGCGCAGCCGCGTTCGATGGCCAAGCCCATGACCTTCTGGTCCTGCTCGGTGACGCCCACGGAGGCGTCGACGACGAGCAGCGCCACGTCGGCGCGGTCGATGGCGCGCAGGCCACGGACCATGGAGTAGTACTCGATGTTTTCGTACACGGTGCTCTTCTTACGGATGCCCGCGGTATCGACCATGCGGTAGTGCCTGCCGTTGCGCTCGACGACCGTGTCGATGGCGTCGCGCGTGGTGCCGGCGATGTTCGAGACGATGGAGCGGTCGGCACCCAGGATACGGTTGAACAGCGAGGACTTACCGGCGTTGGGGCGGCCGATGATGGCCACGTTCAGCGCATCGGGGAACTCGTCGGCGACCTCGTCCTCTTCTTCCGGAAGCAGGGCCACGATATCGTCGAGCAGGTCGCCCGTGCCATGGCCATGCAGGGCCGAGAGCGGCGTGGGCTCGCCGATGCCGAGCGAATAGAACTCCCAGATGCTGTCGTTCTCGCGATCGGGGTTGTCGAGCTTGTTCACCAGCAGAAAGACCGGCTTGTCGCAGCGCTTGAGCATGCGGGCGACCGACTCGTCCTCCTCGGTGACACCGGTGCGGCCGTCGACCACAAACAGGATGACGGCGGCTTCCTCGGCGGCGGCGAGCGCCTGGTCGCGGATGGACGTTGCAAAGACATCGTCGCTCTTGAGCGGCTCGATACCGCCCGTGTCGACGATAGTGAACTCACGGCCGTTCCAATCGGCCGTGTGATACGAGCGGTCGCGCGTGACGCCGCGGGACTCGTGGACGATGGCGTCCGAGGTCTGGGCCAGGCGGTTAACGAGCGTGGACTTGCCCACGTTGGGGCGTCCGACGACGGCGACGATAGGTTTCATCTGCTCTCCTTTAATGGGTAGGGTCAGCGGAATTAGTAGAGTCGGCAGGCACAATGCCAAGGATGTGCTCCAGGGTATCGAGCAGCTCATGCGGCATGGTCGACACCACATGAACCTCGGCGCCGCGACTGGTAAGACTTGCGAGTAAATCGTCACGATGATACTCGTCAAGCGTCATGCCGTCAGCGTTGAACATGAGCTTAGGCACAAAGAGCATAACCCCCGAGAGGCCCTGTGGCAGCTGCTCCAAGATGTCGCAGGCGACAATAAGCCCGGTCACGTCCACGTTGCCGCCAAAGTAGCGGTTCTTGATAGCCGTGACAGAGCCGGCAAGGCCCTGCGGCGACTCCACAAAACGCGCGACCGTGTCGCGTGCGCTGGCGCCCGAGAGGCACAGCAGGCGCTGGTTGCGGGCGGTGACGGCCTCGCGGACGCGGGCCAGTCGCTCGGCATCGGTAGCCATCACGTCGTCGGTCTCGTCCAGATACGAGCGGATCATGCCGATGCCGTCGTAATACTGCGGGTAGCCGTCGTAGAAATCGGCCTCGGGCGGCTCGATGCCGGCGTCCAGATAGAACTCGTCGCTCATCTGGAAGGTGTGGCGACCAAAGCGCTCGAAGGCACGTTCCTGGAATGGCCGGATCATGTCGATGGTCTCGCGCGCCAGCTCGGGCTTGTCGCTGTATGACCAGCTAAAGCGGTTTTGGTGCTTGGTAAAACCGAGCGGCACAATGCCCAGGCTGGTGATCTGCTCATGTTCCTCGCAGTAGCGCAGGGTCTTCTGCAGCTCCTCGCCGTCGTTCATGCCAGGGCACAGCACGATCTGCGCGTGGATTTCGATGCCGGCGGCCATGATGGCCTCGAGCACGTCCATGCCGCGTTGGGCGTTTCGGCCCATCATGCGGCGGCGGATATCTGGGCTAACGGCATGGACCGACACGTTCATGGGGCTCATGTTGCGTTGGATGACGTTTTGAACATCTTCGTCGGAGAGGTTCGTGAGCGTGACAAAATTGCCCTGCAAAAAGCTCAGACGATAGTCGTCATCGCGAATATAAAGCGTGGAGCGGCCACCCTTGGGCAGCATGGTCATAAAGCAAAACACGCAGGCGTTGACGCAGGTACGCATGCCATCAAAGATGGGGCCATCGAACTCCAGGCCCCAGTCCTCGCCGGGAAAGCGGTCGAGCTCCACGGGCGTGACGGTGCCGTCGCGTGGATCGAATACCTCCAGCTCGACAGTGTCGTCGTCGGCCTCCCAGAGCCACACGATCATATCGGTCAGCTGCTCGCCGTTGACCGTGAGCACGCGCATGCCCGGCTCGATACCCACATCCCACGCGGGCGATTCGGGACGCACATTCTTTACGAGCGCGCCCTCACCCGGCTCGGGGTCGCGGCTGCGCCCGTAATCGGCCACCTCGGCGGTGTATGCGGGTACGGTCTGGTCCATGGTTAGCGGCAAAGCTCCTTGATGCGCGTGACGGCGCGTTCGATGTGTTCTTGCGGGGTGGAGGCTCCGGCGGTGATGCCGATGTGGTGAGCGTCGGTAAACCACGCGGCCTGGAGCTCGGAAGCTTCCTCGATGTGATACGTGCGCTCGCAGGCGTCCGCGCAAATCTGTGCCAGGCGGCGGGTGTTGCCCGAGTTCTTGCCGCCCACCACGACCATGCAGTCGCAGCGGTTGGCAAGCGTGGCTGCTGCCTGTTGACGCTCACTCGTGGCGGCGCAGATGGTGTTGATCACACGCAGTTCCTGCACGCGCGGCGTGATAGCGGCCACGACCTCGGCGAGGTTCTGCGCGGTCTGGGTGGTCTGTACGACGAGGCCTACCTTGCCCTTGAGCGGCAGGGCATCGGCGTCGGCGGCACAGCTCACGACCTGCGCATCATTGCCGGCGTGGCCCAGGATGCCCTCGACTTCGGGGTGGCCCGGCTCGCCCACGACTACCACGCGGTAGCCCTCGCGTACCAGGCGCTCGGCGGCCACATGGACCTTCTTCACGTAGGGGCACGTGGCGTCGACGACGTTAAGGCCACGCTCGCGAGCGGCATCGATGACCTGCGGCACCACGCCGTGGGCGCGGATGATCACGGTGTCCGATGTGGCGTCGTCCAAGGTGTCGGCCAGACCGACGCCTGCCTCGGCGAGCTCGCGCACCACGATCGGGTTATGGATGAGCGGTCCCAGCGTGTGGACCTGAACGCTCTCCCCTGCCTGCGGCGCGGCGGCTAGCGCCATATCGAGCGCACGCTGTACGCCATAGCAAGTGCCGGCGTGGGCTGCGATCTCGATAGTGGGCGCGTTGTCCTGGTCGGACGTAGTCGCGGCAGTGTTTGTCACGTTGTCGCTCATGGCTAGAACCTGCCCGGATGCTCAGCGCACAGCTCGTCGCGCATCTTATAGACACGGTTCATGGCTTCGGATTCAAACCAGGCCAAGCGCTCCGTACGCTTAAGCCCGGCCGGCGCGTCCGAAAGCGTGACGGCCTTGCCGGCACGAATCCAGCACTTCTTGGGACGCATGAGCTTTTTGCCCGCGGGCGTGATGTCGGACCAGCCACAGATGGCAAGTGGGTTGACGGGCGCCTTGCCCATCTGAGCGATGAGCGCAAAACCGCCATGGACCTCGGGCTTGATCTCGCGCGAGCGGATGCGCGTGCCCTCGGGGAAGATCAGGACGTCCTCGCCGCGCTGCAGCGCATGCTGGGCGGCGCGCAGGCACTTCATGTCGGCGGTGCCGCGCTCCACGGGAATGCCGCCCACGCGGCTAAAGGCCCAGCGTACGATCCCGGTCTTGGCGAATTCGGATTTAAAGATGGGACGCACGCGGCGGCCGCCAAAGTACAGCGCCGTCTCCACGGCCAAGAGCTCGGCCATCGAGGTGTGGTTGCAGATGACCACGCTGCCGCGTCCGTCCTGGCGCTCAAACAGCAGGTCAGCGTCCTCGACCTTCCAACGCCACATGAGCTTGGAGAAGGCCCACAGGATGGCCATGACCACGACGACGGTGCCGCGGATGAGCGCCGGGAACTCGGCATAGGGGGCGTTGTAATAATCCTCGGGCGTCTGCTTAAACAGGCGCATGGGCTACCTCCTTTGGTTGATGAGGTCCTCGATAATGCGGACGACCTCGTCGATGGTGTGGGCGGTGGAGTCGACGTGCACGGCGTCCTCGGCGGGCACGAGCGGGGCGACCTCGCGGCTGCTGTCAAGCTTGTCGCGCTGCTTAAGGGCGTCGAGGGTCTCGTCGACCTCGGCCTCGAGCTGCTCGGACGTGAGCGGCTGGGCGTCGTTTTGGTGACGCTGCAGCACGCGGCGGCGGGCGCGCTCACGCGGGTCGGCAGTCAGGAAGATCTTGACCTGGGCGTTGGGGAACACGACGGTGCCGATGTCGCGACCCTCGGCCACGATATCGCGGTCCTCGGCGGCACGGCGCTGATGGATGAGCATGGCGGCGCGCACGCCCGGATAGGCCGAGACCTTGGACACGTTGGCGTCGACCTGCGGGGTACGGATGGCGGCCGAAGCGTCCTGGCCGTCAATGGTTAGGCGCGTGTCCTCTCCGGTGCCGTTGGTAAAGCGGATCTCGATCTGCTCGGCGAGGGCTTCGATTGCCGCCTCGTCGTCCAGATCGACGCCGCGATCGAGCGCGGCGAAGGTGACGGCGCGATACATGGCGCCCGTGTCGAGCTTGTTAAAGCCCAGCTGACGGGCGATCTCCTTGGCGATGGTGGACTTGCCGGAACCGGCGGGGCCGTCGATGGCGACGATCATGCAATGCTTCCTTTCGATGGGTGACGTGCTGGTATGGTTCGCGGGCGATGGGGCGCGGCGGGTTGCCTAGCCCGCGTAGCGCTCGCGGTAGGTGTTGCGCTTGGGTGCGGAGCCGTGGCTGCCGTGGTGACGCGTGCGGCTGGCGGTGTTGGTCGCCGGCGCGGCACCGTGCTTGCCGACGGCCTGCTTAGGCGGGATGCCGCCGGACTTGAGGATCTGCACCTCGCAGTCGGTGAGCTCGCGCCACGAGCCCTTGGCCACGCCCTCGAGCTCAAGGCCGGCAAAGTTGCAGCGATGCAGACGGATTACCGGATGGTGGATCTTGCTTAGCATGCGCTTGACCTGATTTTTGCGGCCCTCGCGGATAATGACCTCCACGGCTGTGGTGCCGGGCTTCACACCTTGCGGTGCCACAGCCTCGGCTTCGCGCGCGTTGATGACGCGGCAGATCGCCGGCTGGCACAGGCCGTCGTCGAGCTCGATGCCACGGCGGAGCGGCGTGAGATCGCGGTCGGTCAGCGTCCCGTCAACGAGCGCCTGGTAGGTCTTGTAGACGTGCTTGCTGGGGTGCAGCAGGTCCTGCGACAGGTCGCCGTCGGTGGTAAAGAGCAAAAGGCCCGTGGTGTCGCGGTCCAGGCGGCCCACCGGGAAAAGTCCCGGAAAGCGGTCGCGGGGGACCAGGTCGGCCACGCAAGGGCGCTCCTGCGGATCGCTCATGGTGGTGAGGTAGCCGGTCGGCTTGTAGAGCATCAGGTACACGGCGCCCTGGTTGAGCTTGACGGGCATGCCGTCGACCTCGATATGGTCGCGGTCGACGTCGACCTTGGTGCCCAGTTCGGTCGCGACCTCGCCGTTGACGGTCACGCGGCCGGCGGTCATCAGGTCCTCCGAGCCACGGCGGCTCGCCACGCCCGCGCGCGCCAAAAAGCGCTGCAGGCGCATGGTGTGCGGATAGACGGGCTGGGCGTCGGACTCGTGCGTATCCGCGTTGGGCACCGCAGCGCCTGCGCGCGTCTCCCCTACTTCGTTAGTCCTCGTCATGCAAATCCTCCGAGGTCTCGTCGACGACCAGGGTCTCCAAGTCCTCGACTGCCTCAACATCTTCAACATCGGTATCGAGCAGTTCGCGCTCTTCGTCCAGGTCATCGGCCTGCTCCTCGAGCGTGGACTGAATGCTGCGGCCGCTCAGGCGCTCGCGGATAAACTGACGCGACTGCTCGTCGGGGGCAAACTGCTCAAGGTCGGGCAGGTCGCGGGTGGAGCGCAGACCGAACTTTTCCAAGAAGGCGTTGGTCGTGCCGTAGATGATGGCCTGACCGCGCTGGGGGTCGCGGCCGAGCTCACGCACCAGGCCCTTGTCGACGAGCGACGCGATGACGCCGTCGGAATTGACGCCGCGGATGCCCTTGACCACCTCGCGCGTCACAGGCTGGTGGTATGCGATGACGGCCAGGGTTTCGAGCGCTGCTTGCGACAGCTTTTGCGTGTCCCAGCTCAACACATAGGCCTCGACTACGTCGTGGTAGGCGGGGTGCGTAAACAGGCGCCAACCGCCGGCGACCTCGCGCAGCTGAAAGCCGCGGTTGGCCTCCTCATACTCTACCTTGAGCTCGGCCAACAGCGACACGCACTCGCCGGGGGCGATGTCCAGCGCGCCTGCCAGCGCGGGCGCGCTCACGGGGTCGCTCGAGACCAGCAGCAGCGCCTCGAGGGCGCCTTTGAGGCTGTTTGCCTCTAGCGTGGAAAGGGTTGACATGGTTGCCGCTCCTATTCGGTGAGCTCGGGGCCCTCGCCGGGCACGTATGCCTCGGCTCCCTCGACTCGGTTGATGCAGATGGTTCCGAAGATCTCGTCCTGGCTCAGCGTGAGCGAGCCGCGTTTGGCGAGCTCGAGCATGGCCAGGAAGGTAACGACGAGCTGCTCGGTGGTGGCGTCGCCGTCCAACAGCTCGCGGAAGGTGCAGGTTTGGTGCGCCATGGTAAAGCGGTCGACAGAGGCCACGGTCAGGTCGAGCGGCACGCGATGCGGCGCCACATGCTCGGCCTCCAGCAGGAAGGTCTGGCGCTTGCCGTCCAGGTCGGCACAGATGACGGCCAGGCCGCGCAGGGTGATGCCAGCCAGGTAGTCGGGCATGAGGCCCAAAAACTCCGGGTCGGGGCCGGCCACACGCGGGTGCATGCGGCTTTCGGCCTGCATGCGGGCACCGAGGGCCGCAGCCGCGCCCTTAAACTGCTTGTAGGCGATCAGGCGCTGGATCAGGACCTCGCGCAAGGCGTCGCCGTCGAGCGCGCTAAGTTCCTCGAGGTCTTCGTCGATCTCGTCATCGTCTTCGGCTTTGCGCGGGGCTTCCTGCGGCACCAGCGAGGCGGCCTTGATGTCCAAAAGGGTTGCCGCGACCAGCAAAAAGTCGCTCGCCACGTCCAGGTCCAGCGCCTCGATGCGCTCGGCCTCGGCAAGGTACTGCTCGGCCACCTCGCTGATGGAGATGGCGCCGATATCTACTTTTTGGCGGGTTACCAGCTGCAGCAGCAGGTCGAACGGTCCGCTGTAGACCTGCGTCGACACGCGATACGACATCTTCGACCTCCTTTGACGGCGCCTTCGCGGCGCGGTTTGGGTGCATGTTTCGACCGTTTTGCACGGTCGACCTGTAAGTTTACCTTAGATGCCGGCGATTGCGAAGTTGAGCAGCTGCTCAGCAAGCGGATACACGGTAACGTCGAAATAGCGGCCGATCACATCGATGCCGGTCCACATAGGCAGCAGGTACAGCACAATGATGAGGATAGGCATGGCGTATTGCTGCAGACGATAGTAGTTGGCGAGTGCCTTGCCCTTGAGGAAGGGCACGATGATCGACGATCCGTCGAGCGGCGGAATCGGGATGAGGTTGAAGAACGCGAGCGATAGGTTGACCACGATGAACGTGGCGCCAAAGTTCATGATCTGTGATGACACGGCAAAGGACATGCTGGTGTAGAGGTTGCCGTACGTTGCGTGCATGAGGGCGGCCGCGAGGCACGCGAGGGCGATGTTCGACGCAGGGCCGGCCACGCTCACCAGGACCTCGTCGCGCTTGGGGTGCTTAAGGTTGTTGAGGTAGACGGGCACCGGCTTGGCAAAGGCGAACACCGGGCCACCGGCCGCGAGCATAAGCAGCGGCAGCAGGATGGTACCGAACGGGTCGATGTGGTTGAGTGGGTTGAGCGAGACACGGCCACGCGAGCGGGCCGTCTTGTCGCCGAGCGCCCAGGCAGCGGCGGCGTGTGCGCTCTCGTGGATGACGATGCCAACGATGACGGCGACGGCGCTGGCGAGTAGGTTCATGAGGTAGCTGCTGGACATGGCGCTCCCCTAGCGGACGCGGCGCGAGGCACGCGTGAGCAGGTAGTCGGCCACAAACAGGATGACGGCCACGATGGCGTAATCCAGGCGGAACACGCCGCCAAAAGGCGATGTGATGACGCCGTAGCCGGCGATGGCGCTCGGCAGCGCGCGTGAAAGCTCAACGACAAAGCCCACGATCTGCAGCTTGGCGGTGAGGCCGCTAAAGCACAGCAGCACGGTCATCGCGCTCATAAAGATGCCGCAGATGCGACAGGCGATGGCGATGATGCTTATCGCCACGGCAGCGGCCTTACGAGAGTTCACGCGCGGTCTCCTCTTCGATCTGGGTGGAAAGCTCCAGCCATTCGTCCTCGAGCTTGGGTAGCTCTTGCTTAAGGCCGTTATATTCCCCTAGCGCGGCGTTGAACTTGTCTTGATCGGCATAAAGCTCTTCGCTGGCCATCAATTCCATAAGCTCGTCATAGCGGGCGCGCTTTTTGTCGAGCTCCGTCTCGATCTTCTTGAGCTGGTTGCGCACGCCCTTGAGCTTTTTGTTCAGCGCGGCACGGGCCTGGGCCTCGGCACGTTTTTGCTCCTTGGTCTTTTTGCCCTCGGCCGGCTTGGGAGCCGCGGCGGAGCTGCTGGCCTGGGCGGCGTTGGCGGGCTTGGCACTCTTGGCTGCTGCCGGCGCGCTCTCCCCTGCTGCCTCGGCAGCGGCGCGGGCCGCAAGGTCCTCGCGCTTGTAGAGGTAGTAGTCGTAGTCGCCGTCGTAGACCGTGACCTTGCCGTCGCGGATGTCGATGACGCGGTTGGCCACGGCGCGTACCAGGTGCTCGTCGTGGCTGATCAGCACGATGGTGCCGGGGAAGTTTTGCAGGGCGTTCTCGAGCATATCCACCGAGTCGATGTCCAAGTGGTTGGTGGGCTCGTCCAGGCACAGGAGCGCCTCGGGGGCCACAAGCATCTTTGCCAGGGCCAGACGTGCCTTTTCACCGCCGGAGAGGACACGTACCTGCTTTTCGATTGCGTCGTTGTCGCTAAACAGGAAGGCACCCAGCAGGCTGCGCTGCTGCGGCACGGTCCACTTGGGCGTGACGGTGTCGATCTCTTGCAGGACGGTGTTGGACTCGGTCATGCCCTCGAGCGCGTGCTGGGCATAGTAGGCGACGCCGACGTTGGTGCCCAGATCGCGGGTGCCAGTGGTGGGCGGCTCCAGGCCGGCGAGGATCTTCATGAGCGTGGACTTGCCGGCGCCGTTGGGGCCGACGAGCGCCACGTGCTCGCCGCGGTAGAGCTTGAGGTCGATATCGCTGTAGATGTGCTTGTCGCCGTAGGATTTGGATACACCATCCAGGCCCACGACCATGTCGCCCGAGCGCGGCGGGTCGGGGAATTTAAAGTCGATGTGCTTGTGGCCCTCGGGTAGGATGACGAGCTCCTTTTTGATCTGCTCGATTTTGCGGATGCGCTCCTGCGCCTGGGCGGCCTTGGTGGGCTTGTAGCGGAACTTGTCGACGAAGACCTGCATGTGGGCGATGTCACGCTCCTGGGCGGCGCGCTTGGCGCGCATCTGCTCCAGGTTGTCCTCGCGCTGCTTGAGGTAGCTGCTGTAATTGCCGGTATAGGTGGTCACGCGGCGGTTCTCGAGCGCGGCGACGTGGTCGACGCAGGCGTCCATAAAGGCTCGGTCGTGGCTGACGATGAGCACGGCGCCGTCGTAGTTGGCGATAAAGCCGCGCAGCCACTGGACGCTTTCGAGGTCCAAGTGGTTGGTGGGCTCGTCCAGAAGCAGCAGGTCTGGGTGGCGCAGGAAGAGCTTGGCAAGCGCGATGCGCATCTGCCAGCCGCCCGAGAACTCGGAGCACGGGCGCTCAAAGTCGGTGACCTTAAAGCCCAGGCCGGACAGAATCTTGCGGGCGTTGCTTTCGAGCTCGTAGCCGCCCAGGTGCTCAAAGCGGTCCTGGACCTGGCCGTACTCATTAAGGAGTGCGTCGACGTCCTTGCCTTGCTCGGAGAGCTCGGTGATCTGGGCCTGCAGCTCGTTGGCGCGCTCGCCCATGCGACGGATTTCTTTAGCGGCGCCCATGACCTCGGCGAGGATGGTGGTGTCCTTGTACTCCAGGTTTGTTTCCTGCTCTAGGTAGCCCACCTGGCAGTCCTTGGCGTACTGGACCTGGCCGGCGTCGGGGCTGTCGATTCCCATGATGATCTTGAGCAGGGTTGTTTTGCCGGCGCCGTTTGGGCCCACGAGCGCGAAGCGCTCGCCGGGGTTGATCTGGAAGGATGCGCCGCTAAAGAGGACGCGCGCGCCGAAGCTTTTTTCGATCTTGTCGACCAGGAGGATCATGGTGCCGCCTTTGACCTTGTGTGCCTATATGAAAAAAGGCCCCAACTTGCGTTGGAGCCTCATTCAATGCTCGGGTGGAGACGAGGGGGATCGAACCCCTGACCTCTTGACTGCCAGTCAAGCGCTCTCCCAGCTGAGCTACGCCCCCGTGCGAAGAAGTACTATACGGGAACTCCCCCGCCGATGCAAGGACAATTTTGGAAAATTTCTCAGTCGCGGCGCGTGCCCGCCATCCGCCCAACGCCCGTCTTGCCGGCGCCAGGCCCATTACCGGGGCCGACCGCGCCCCCGCCCACCCGGCGATCTCAAAACCATGCCGGTTTACGGGGCCGGGCCGGAACCCCCGAGCACGCCGCAATCGGTAAAATCAAAACCGCAGGTAGACGACTTGCGCATTCCGTGAAATGCAGGGTATGGACGGCCGGTCCGGGTCCAGCCCCGTAATCCGGCATGGTTTTGAAATGGTTCTTGTTAACCAGCATAATCTATTACGTGGATTTGAACTGCAAACGTTTATCAAAGCAATTTGGCAGGCATATGGAGTGGGAACTATAGAAAAAGAAGCCGGGTTATTTGCCCGGCCTCTTGATTCTCTGGTGGGCCCTCCGGGATTCGAACCCAGAACCCAGGGATTATGAGTCCCCTGCGCTAACCGTTGCGCCAAGAGCCCTTGTGATTGGTGGTTGAAAAAGCAATGGATGACTTCCATGCAGAGAAGCGTTGCACCACGACGTGAAATACTACCATGCACACGGCGCCCGTTCAACGCACGATCTTGTCTACCAGGAGGATCATGGTGCCGCCTTTGACCTTGTGTGCCTATATGAAAAAAGGCCCCAACTTGCGTTGGAGCCTCATTCAATGCTCGGGTGGAGACGAGGGGGATCGAACCCCTGACCTCTTGACTGCCAGTCAAGCGCTCTCCCAGCTGAGCTACGCCCCCGTGCGAAGAAGTACTATACGGGAACTCCCCCGCCGATGCAAGGACAATTTTGGAAAATTTCTCAGTCGCGGCGCGTGCCCGCCATCCGCCCAACGCCCGTCTTGCCGGCGCCAGGCCCATTACCGGGGCCGACCGCGCCCCCGCCCACCCGGCGATCTCAAAACCATGCCGGTTTACGGGGCCGGGCCGGAACCCCCGAGCACGCCGCAATCGGTAAAATCAAAACCGCAGGTAGACGACTTGCGCATTCCGTGAAATGCAGGGTATGGACGGCCGGTCCGGGTCCAGCCCCGTAATCCGGCATGGTTTTGAAATGGTTCTTGTTAACCAGCATAATCTATTACGTGGATTTGAACTGCAAACGTTTATCAAAGCAATTTGGCAGGCATATGGAGTGGGAACTATAGAAAAAGAAGCCGGGTTATTTGCCCGGCCTCTTGATTCTCTGGTGGGCCCTCCGGGATTCGAACCCAGAACCCAGGGATTATGAGTCCCCTGCGCTAACCGTTGCGCCAAGAGCCCTTGTGATTGGTGGTTGAAAAAGCAATGGATGACTTCCATGCAGAGAAGCGTTGCACCACGACGTGAAATACTACCATGCACACGGCGCCCGTTCAACGCACGATCTTGTCTACCAGGAGGATCATGGTGCCGCCTTTGACCTTGTGTGCCTATATGAAAAAAGGCCCCAACTTGCGTTGGAGCCTCATTCAATGCTCGGGTGGAGACGAGGGGAATCGAACCCCTGACCTCTTGACTGCCAGTCAAGCGCTCTCCCAGCTGAGCTACGCCCCCGTGCGAAGAAGTACTATACGGGAACTCCCCCGCCGATGCAAGGGCAATTTTGGAAAATTTCTCAGTCGCGGCGCGTGCCGCCATCCGCCCAACGGCCGTCTTGCCGGCGCCAGGCCCATTACCGGGGCCAATCGCGCTCCCGCCGACCCGGCGATTTCAAAACCATGCCGGTTTACGGGGCCAGGCCGGGAACCCCCGAGCATGCCGTAATCGGTAAAATCAAAACCGCAGGTAGACGACTTGCGCATTCCGTGAAATGCAGGGCATGGACGGCCGGCCCGGGTCCAGCCCCGTAATCCGGCATAGTTTTGAAATGACATTAATTCACTAACAGGCAAACTAGGTAGTTCTAGCGCCTTGTCGCCGGCTAATTTCCGATTTCCAACCAGTTGCACAAAACATTTGCTCGCAGTCTCGTCTCGGCGCACTTCATTGCCTCAGTTTTGGCTTTATAGCGAATCCCTAAACGGTCGCAGACACTTCTGACGATGGTGTCTAGCTGCTTTGAATCGTTGAGCATATCGTGAGTCACCAGGAATACATCGAATCCCATGCTCTGCAACGCAGTCATGCGTTCTGCATCGTGGTCAAGTATTGCACCTGAGCCATGAATGACTTCGCCTTGGATTTCGATAATTGCCCCTTTCATAAGAATCGGATTTACGATCACGATATCGCCGTAGCAGACCTTTTGACCTGCAATGCTTTGGGCTGCCACGGATAGAGGGGTTAAATCGTTGAGGTACACGTATCTGAATCCTGAACCACCTAGACATCGAGAACGGCTTAGAAGCAGGACCCCCGCGACCTCGAGCGGAGACGCAGCAATGCCGATAACCTGCTGAGCGGCATCATAAAACTGCTTTCCCCACATTTGACTTTTGACCTTGTCGGCGAAACGATGCAGGTCGCTCAGTTCGATGAGCGGCTTTCTCATCCAGAGAGAAGTCCCTTTGAGTTTCGTAACCTCTCTTCCATCTTCACGCTTGCTCGTTTGGCTATCATTAACTGGGTCCTTAACGGTTGCGCGGGCATAAACTCGTTTCCAAGGAACCTCGTCTTCGCCCTCTCCAAGTTCGAACAAATCCTGCGTGCTGGAATTGCGATTCTCCTCTACCGCCATTTTTAGCTGCATTTCGGCAGCGGGAGCCGGCTCGAAAACAGAAAACCAGCCGCAAAGTTCGAACATGGCCAGCACGAGATCTATTTGGGACACAAAGCGTGTCATAGTAAATAACGTGTTAAGTGGATTGGTGACACTAAAGCCTAAATGAGTGTCGATTGTTGTGCCGGCATCCGATGCCCCTTCCCAGCGAATAGTAGAGCGCAATCCCGAGTGGTGATTACAACAACCTAGCGAAGCAACGGCGATGATCGGGGTCTTGAGGACGTCGGTTACGAAAGGGGCTTGGGATAGAGCTCGCCAGCCATCTTCGGAGCTAGGTAAGCGCGGGTAGAGGTCGCGCACCTGCGGTGGGCAGCGCCAATAGCGGAATGCAGTGTTTGCGCAGACGATTTCGTCCATTTGCGCCTCCCCTGGTTACGGCCTCGGGCCGTGCGGATTGCGGGCATGGCCGATTATCTACTGGGGCATCATGCGGGTAAGTACGGGAAGCTGACCAAACGCTGACCAAAAGCTTGACGCAATCCGTTGAAAAGCCGCCATAGGCATGAACGCGCTGGTACAAGCTGTGAGCCAGCGGTCTCTGTCTCCACAATTGCACATAGATTACGCAGGGAATTCAATGAATGAACGCAGACGCATTTTGCAAAACGCGCAATGACGACACCTAAGGTGTACTGCGTATCATATAACGCCTTAGGTAACTTCGTTTCGATTTTGGTGTCAAAAAGAAAAGGCCAGAGGTTTAACACCTCTGACCTGCGCTTTTGATGGTGGGCGATACAAGATTCGAACTTGTGACCCCATCCGTGTGAAGGATATGCTCTACCCCTGAGCCAATCGCCCGTCGCCTTTCGGCAAAAGAGATACTAACATAGCCGCGCGTGGTTTACCAAGAACTTTTTGCCCTCGATTTTAAATTCGTGGGTGCTAGCCAAGCCAAAACAACCAAAGCAATCGGAAAACCGCAGCTAAACCACCCTTTATCGCTTAATCCATGAGGTCTCGGGGCGGCAGATAAGTCGCGCGTTGTTGTAGGCCATGTCGAGCGTGAGGCAGGTGCGCGCGGCGTAAAAGCCGTCCTCGCGCTGGATGGTTAGCGCCAGCTCGGGCTTGTCGCCGGTCAGGCACAGCGGCAAGAGCAGCTGGATCCGGCCGCCATAGAACTGCGGTACCGCGAGCGTGTAGTTGGCTGCTGCGCGACGGGCAGCCTCGACGACGGCGCCCTCAAAGGCGCGGCGCAGCAGCAGCGAGTTGCCCTCCCCCATCAGGCTGGCAGGAATGCGCGTCAGGTTCTCCTCGTCGCCCAGAATGTGGTCGATGTTGGAACGGATGGGCAGGCGGTAATCAAAGACTAGCTCGGAGGGGTCCTCGGCAAAGCGCACGCGGCACGGCAGGTACTCAAACGAGACCAGCATGGGGTCGCTTTCCTTAAAGAAACCCTTCAAAAACCAGCGCTGGCGCGCGTCGGGTTTGGTGTTGGGCTCAAACAGGCCGTAGATGGTCTCGTAACGGCGCGTGTACAGGCCGGTGTTGAATAGGCAGCGGTCGTCGTCAAACACCAACGGCAGGTTGGACGGCGCGGTCTGGTCCGCGTCGCGCTCGGTCAGGAACACCGCGCGGCTAAACGAAAACGACAGGTAGTTTTTGAGGATGCGGTTGCTGGGGCCCCAGTCCTCGGGGTCGGCGAGGTCGACCAGGCGGTCGTAGCAGGGCTCGGGGCAAAACGCGAAGTCGTACACACTGCTGCACAGGGTGCTGGGGATTTCCATGTGGTGTCCAATCCATTCAATAACCGGCGTGCGGATGCTTTGATTCTATACGGGCGACGGGTCGTCCATGCCCGCAACGCAACCGAGGCGCAGCTCTTCGGCGAGCCCACTGGTCGTACGGTTTCCGGATACGAGGTCCTGGATCCAGGCGTAGTACTGGTTGTTTTTGGGGTCGGGGCTGTCGGATAGCACGACCGGAGTGCCGGCGAACCTTAGGACGGATAACGCAAAGACAAGGCTGGTGCGTTTGTTACCGTCCTCAAAGATGTGATCCTTGACCATGTGCTCTGCCACGTAGGTGACCTGGTCAAAGATGTCTGCGAAGCGATTGGCCGGCGATTGGCCGAATAACGTACAGAATGCACCCGCAAGCACGGACTCGACGCATCCAAGCTCAAGCGCGGCCCGGCCATCTGTGGCGTCGGTCGAATAGCAGCGCCCGACCGTCATCAGCGTCCTGTGTAGGCACATCACAGCCGCGGCAATAGCTTCGAGCGAACCGGCATCATCAAGCACGAGCGGCGCGAACGGATGAGCGCCCCGCTGCGTAGCCGCCATCATGAGTTCTCCAAGAGCCTGAGCGCGTTGGGTATGTCCGCAATGGTCAGCCGAATAGCTTCGTCGATTGACGTGACGCCGTCGAGCAAAATCGGTGATGCTGAATTTGCCACGTGCGCAGTTGAATGATCTTCTTGAGCAACGCAATCAGCGCCGTCATCTTGTTGAACATAGCTCCAAGGCATGTCTGACTCCTCTATAGGTTTACAGACGAAATAGCCCGCGAGTCGTACTCCAGGGCGATCGGTTGCCAGACGAGGTCTTCTATGGCGCAGCTTAAGGTGTTTGCGAGCGCCAATGCCGAGGAGACTGAGGCGCGGCGTAGGTCGAGCTGGTTCTGCTCGTAGAGTTGTATGGCGCGAAGTTTAACCCCCGATTGGGCGGCGAGCTGTTTTTGCGTTAGGCCGGCCGCCTTTCGTGCCGCTTTGAGGCCCTTTTTGTCTGCCTGGGCGTTGTTCCATTTTACAATGACAATCTGGGCGAATTTGTCTTCGGAGGCCTCGTGAAGCGGATGGTACGAACCGATGATCCAATCGAGCGGGGCGACTTCAAGAAGGTCGCTAAAACACAAGCTGCACATCCATTGCGCATAGGCCAAAACCCAGCCCGCCCAATACTGAGGCGAACGGTCGGACGGATAGGTCTCCCTGCATTCGACGGGGCTTAGTCCCGCATGGGCGATAATATCGCGCGCGAGCTCGTCGCCCGACATGCCGCAGACGACGCGAGGCATACCGCGCTCAAACTGTTTCATCTCAAGAGCGTTCGACAGGATCGCCGTCAACTCGGCTGGGGTCATCCCTTGGTCACAGAGAGCAAAATCGACCGCCTCTCCCAGCGTTCTCATGGCATCCTCGAGATACATCTCACTGTAGGCGTGGGTCATCGTCCGTCATCCCCTCTCGAATGATATCGACGATACGAATTCCCTCAAACGGATTTTCGGCAAGTAGCTCCCGATACTGCGCCCTTGCCGCTACATCTCGCTCCTTGGCCAATGGACCATACAGAGCTTGTGGCGCACGTTCAAATCCAGCAAAACGAATGCTCTTAAACGCGCGCTCACTTTTAAGCACAATCTGCTCTCCCAAGTTGCCAAGCCTCATAGATCGACCAAGCTGATCGATGGTAATCGTATTGTTCACAAAAGCTCTGGCATAGCTAAAGTACGAGTTGTCCGCACGCCATCCCCTTATTACGTCGCAAACGCTAGTGTCAGGTAGAAAATGATCGTGGAGATATTTGCACGCCCCCGCGGCAATGGCGGTATCTTTGCGAAAAGAACGATGCTCAACGAGCAACGCTATCCAATGCAGGACGCAATATTGCGGCGATAGCAAGTCGAGAATATTGAGATCTGCTATATCGAGTTCATAGCGATTCGCAAAGCCATCGGCATCACGCGAGCACGCCCATTCCCTTGCAAGGTCGAGGCTCTCTGTGCAATAGAATCCCTGTCCATAGTCGTTATGGACTTTCCCCAGGCCAAGCTGGGGAGTCTCAATGATTATCTGAGAACCATGCCACAGTTCCACATGAGTCTCCTTACAGGTATCGCCCTAGCGATAGTTTAGCACACTATCGCTAGGGCGATACCTGTATTCAAAGAGCAAGGGGGTGCATGAAACCGAGTTTGAGTTCAATACTGGCTTCCAAGACTCTCCGAGTCCGGAAGTATGCGGCATAATTCTGACTTGTTGCCCACACTGGAGCGCACCAACGCCTCTACCCGCAGTTTCTTTGCGAGAATAGGGCAGTGTGCTCGGCTGGTTCTGATTTTCCCCACACTTCCGGAAATCGGGAGCATCAGCAGCGGCGTGCAGCTTTGAGAGCTGCTGTTCCCAGCACGAACAGCAATGCGGACACGGCAATCCAATGGCGTCGACGGTCTTGGGAAGTGATGAGGAAGTCGCGGTTGCAGTCTTGGGGTTTGAGGTCTTGGCGACCGTGGTCACCGCCGTCGTGCTTGTCGTCTTTGTCGCGATTGCGGGCTTCACCGTGGGGTGCGTCACCTGTTCCGTAGCGGCCCCTCTATTAGCAGGGTCAACATCGGCAGTGGACCCGTCATCCCCCGGCGCCTCGCCGCCAGATGTATCGGTCTCCCCTGTCGGGACGGTGGCGCCCTCGGGCTCTACAACAACGTGCGTCGCCGTCATTGAGCCTGCGTCTACCATGCTGTCGGCCCCAAAGGCCCTGTCCAGTAAAACGACATTCAAGCCATGGCAGTAAATGGGATGTGACCGCGTCGATCTAGCATTGGTTTTAAGAGTTGCTTAGGTGCAGTGCGTTGTGAATAAAATTAATTTAATCGATTTAAACCCATTATTAAATGCGTTAAATAACGTAAACCTATTTGACGAAAAAATCGTCAAATACTATTCTGCTGATAACTACCAGGTTAATGTGAGGTAGCTGATCACCTAGGAGACGGCATGCTTATCAGATTTTCATTTAAGAACTTTAGGTCTGTAGGCGAAGACCCGATAACACTGGACATGGTCTCGACCTCTAAAATCCAGCGCTTTAAAGATCATATTTGCGCAACTTCGCATAACGCGCGCATTTTAAGGAATGCCGTTATCTATGGAGGTAACGCTTCCGGTAAGAGTACGATTTTTACCGCGCTTCTCTTTATGAGGCATGTTGTTTTAAATGGCGCGCTTCCTCAGGGGGCGCAGGTTGAGTATTGCAAGTGTGGCGCTGGCCTTAAAGATCAGGACTCGGTTTTCGATATTCAGCTCTATATAAATGGACGCGCGTTCGATTATGGGTTCAGCTGCAACTTAACTCAACTAAAAGTTATTTCAGAATGGCTTTACGAGCTCGGTGACAAGCCTGAGAAATTATTTGAGAGAACCGGTTCGGATTCCGTTGATTGCCAGGGTCTCGAGCAAAACTCATCCGAAGTTGACCAAACGAGGCTTGGTGTATATCGCGATGATTTCCTCCATCGTGCACGCGAAGGCATGGGATCGGAGCTCTTTTTGTCGGCGCTGGCAAATGGCAGAAATTATTTAGACGGCTCTGCTTTAGCGTCATTGGCAGATGTCTATTCTTGGTTCAACTCCAATTTCTCGCCCATCGGTGCGGGTCAAAGCCCTATGTCTTCTGAGTTTTATGGACACGGTGCCAATTTGGATAAGGTCGCCGAGGTGCTGGCCTCCTTTGATACGGGCATCAATAGCCTTCACAAGCAAGAAATTGGGATGGATGAGCTCGAAAAGTATATTCCTGCTGAAGCCCTGCTTTCCATTAAGCGTATCGTCAGTGAAAATATCCCTTCTGGCCCTCAGACAGAGTCGACTGTTACGTTTCGCAGCGACGACGTGTTTCTAAGCATTGAAAGCAAGGGTGTGTCCGAGCCGCACGCCACGGTGCTTAAACTACGCCATGAGGGCTCTGTTCTCGACTTCGATTTTGGAGAAGAGTCGGACGGAACCAAGCGATTGTTCGATTTTATGGACATCTTATTTACTAAGAGCAAAGACAAGCTGTTCCTGATTGATGAGCTTAATCGCAGCTTTCACCCCATGCTTACCCAGCAGCTTGTCTCGCTGTTTAACCGTGTCCACGCGCAGGACGACTGCCAGCTGGTATTCACAACTCATGAAAATGCAATCATGAGTTTTGAATATTTTAGGCGTGATGAAATCTGGTTTGTCGAGCGTAACGGTCAGGGTCATTCGGTCCTGTTCCCACTCGATAAGTTTGCAGACAACAGAGCAAGATCCGATGCCCGTGTTAATAAGCAATATCTAGAGGGTCGTTATGGTGGCATACCGGTTTTATCAACAGGAAGAGCACTCAGTGCGCTAGGAGTGATTGGGGAATCCGATGCCTCCGCTTAACTCTCTTGACACCTGGTCTAGCAGAAATGAATGGAAAGTCGAAAAGCCAAAATCCAAGTGTTTTCTTATCGGCGAAGGAGCAAATACGGAATACTGGTACTTTGACTCTCTTGCAACGCGACTAGCCAAAGAAGGAAAGCCGGAACTAATCGAGCTAAAGCCTGTTGAAAGAACTGAGCGTGAGAAAAACCAGTCCTCACCCAGAAAATTATTGGAGCACGCTGTTGCCGTTATCAACGGTCAGGCTAATGGGGGCGAGTTCATAAAAGATACTGATCGCGTTGTAGTTGTTTTCGACGTTGACGTCTTTAAGGACGACCCTGATGGATATGCGACGTTGCTAGCCGACTTTCGAGCTGCACGGATTGAGGTGGCCGTGACATATCCGAGTTTTGAGCTTTACTTGATGTTGCATAAGCGTGGTGCCCTCGAGGCCACTATTTTGCCGCATAGACAGGAGATAGAAGAAAATGGTCACGCTCCAGGCAGTCGGCGTCGGTTTATTGAAAAGCTTGCTAGTGATGAACTTGGAATGAATCCGAAAACCAACCATCACATTGGCGACCTTGCTGCAAATTTCGAAATAGCACTAGTCGCCGAGACAAAGCTCAATCAGAACCCCGATCTTGCCGTTGGGCGCTTGACCTCTAATGTCGCAAAGACTATTAAGGGCGTAATTGAAGATGGGGCCATCGATTTGTAAGGCGATGCAAAAGGCTTGGTTGCAGGGCCAATCGATTTGGTTGCAGGGCCAATCGAATACGTTCATGGACGAAGTCGCCAACACTATTTTTCGCCAACCTGCCGGGGATAACGCATGTGAGGCTAGCGAGAGCTTTCACTGGTAACAACTTGGGCAACGAGGTCCGTGCAGGCCCCGGTGCCCAAGCGTGATATTGAGGGTTCTGATTCGCCGTATTTTAGTAGAGAACAAATGGGTTAACGCCCGAGTCCACAACATATTTTGAGTACAGGCAAATTAGCATCGATGCGCTGCACTGAGAAGTGCCATCCCTAGCAGGAAAAGTACCGGGGATATTGCGATCCAATGGCTGTCGGCGGTCTTGGGAAGTGATGAGGAAGTCGCGGTTGCGGACTTGGTGTTTGAGGCCTTGGCGACCGCGGTCTTGGTCACCGCCGTCGTGGTTGTCGTCTTTGTCGCGACTGCGGGTTTCACCGCAGGATCCGTCGCAGGTCCCGTACCGGGTTGCCCCGCGGCAGGGTCGGCGCCACCAGAAGGCTCGCCCGTGCCATCCCCCGGCACCTCGCCGCCTGGTGTAACGGTCTCCCCCGCCGGTGCGGTGGCGCCAGCGGGCTCAATCACCACGTGCGCCGCCACGGACCCGTCGGCATCCACCACGCCGCCTGCACCAAAGGCCCCGCCCGCAGGTGCCACAAAGCGTGCGGATGCAAGCGACCCGCCCAGGCAGGCGACGCCGCCGTCGGTGCCCGACGCATCCAGCCAGGACGCATCGACGGCAAGCTGCCCGGCCGCGCCGCCGCCAGCAGCCCCGCCCAGCAGACACACACCATAGGCGCGCACGCACGCCCCGGAGCCCGAGCCCGCGGCGACAACGCGCCCACCGCCGCGAACGGCAAGACCGTCCGCGATCACGCCGGCCACCCGCGCGTCCGGGATGCCGGCGCCGTCGGCCCGCGCGTCAACCTTGCAGCCGTCCACCGCGAGCGTCCCCGACACGTAGATCCCGCACTGCGAGCCCGTGGCCGCCAGCGACCCGGTGCCGCGGAGCGTCAGATCGCCCCACACCTCCATGCCGCACCGCGAGATGTCCACGTCGGGCGCGCTCGTCTCGACAACAGTGTTCTGCCCGGTCAGCGTCACCAACAGGTCGCCGTCGGCGCCGATGGCCTCGCCCGTGTAGCCGTTAAGCTCCAGGTGGTCGGTATCGGTCCAGGCGGTAGTGTCGAGAAAGTTGGTGTAGCGCCCGATCCGAAGCGAGTCGGCCCGGCGTCCTGGAACCTGGAATACGGTTGATATCCTATGCCGCCTCGACCCTGTCCGCAAGCTCGAGGCCGGACTCGAGCATCTTCCTGGCCTCCGCCTCAAGCCGCGCCCACTCGACGGGACCGTCGATCCCCCGGGTGCGACCGTCATCGTAGAGCTCGTTCATCCTCGCCTCCGAGAAGTACCTGGACTCCTGCCATATCTCGTCCTGCTCGCACATGACCGCGCCCGCGAGCCGCACCAGCGAGCCCGTGGACGGGAACACCTGCACGACGCGCGACCTGCGCTTTATCTCCCGGTTGGTCCTCTCCTGCACGTTGTTGGTGCGCAGGCGCTTCCAGTGGGCCGGCGGGAAGTCGAGGTAGGCCAGCGCGTCGGGCTCGGCCTCCTCCAGCACGGCCGCCGCCCTGGGGCAGCACCCCGCCAGCATGTCGCACGCCGCGTGGTACATGGCCGTCACGGTGGCGGCGTCGCGCCCGCGGAACACCTGCGACACGATCCTGCCCACGCGGCGCCTGAGCTGCCAGGAGCCGGCCTCGCGCATGCAGTCGCGCATGAGGTGGACCGCGCAGCGCTGCCACGCGGCGCCCTGGAAGACCTCGCCGAGCGCCCGGACGAGCCCCGGGTGGGCGTCCGAGACGACGAGCCGCACGCCCGCCGCCCCGCGCGAGCGGATAGCCCGCAGGAAGGCGAGCCACGAGTCGTAAGACTCGGTGTCAACCACGTCGACGCCCAGGACGCGCCTCCAGCCGCCCGCATCGCAGCCGATGGCGGTGACCACGGCGGTGGAGGCGACGCGCCCCTCGCGGCGGCATGACCTGTGTCAAGATTTCGGACACGGAATTGAGAGGAATCATGCTGC
>NZ_QROM01000022.1:0-34161 GCF_003474365.1 Collinsella sp. AF38-3AC | reverse complement strand
AGGGGAAAATAGGTTCCTCTTGAACGCGTGTCCGAAAAGACGATACAGGTCAGCTGCCGGCCGGCGAGGACGTCGCGGTCCGGATACTCGCCCGGGAGATAGCCTCCCTCGACGCCGACATCGAGGAGCTCGACTCGCTCGTGGCCGACTCGCTGGCGGGCGACGAGGTCTACGAGTGCCTCCTCACGGTGCCCGGGATCGGCCCCAAGACCGCCGCGGCGCTGGTGACGTCGATCGACATATCCGCGTTCAGGGGGCACGACGAGCTCGCGAGCTACTGCGGCGTGGCGCCGTCCGACAGGCGCTCCGGGAGCAGCATCAGGTCGACGTCGCCGCAGCGCGGCGGGAACAGGCAGCTCAAGAACCTGCTCATATTCAGCTGCAACTCCCTCATCGGCACGGACAACAGGTTCGGGAGGTACTACGGGGAGTGCAGGGCGAGGGGGATGAGGCACAGCAAGGCGCTGAAGGCGGTCGCGAGGAAGAGGCTCAAGGTCATCTACGCGATCATGCGAGACGCCGTCCCGTACGCGGCCTAGCGGACGGCGAGGTCAACCGAAGAGGGAGAGGGGGCGCGAGGCGCCCGGATGCGCCATGCCGAAATGTCGCGAAGCAGGCGGTTGACAAAACTATAGAGACACGTCCCAAATTAGCTACCCCTCTGGAAGAAAAAAGAGCCGCTACCCGGGTGGGTAGCGGCTCTAAAGCTCAACTATATGAGCATCGCGCGGGCGCGATTAGGCCTTGAGGGCCTCCTCGACGGCGACAGCGCAGGCGACGGTGGCACCGACCATGGGGTTGTTGCCCATGCCGATGAGACCCATCATGTCAACGTGCGCAGGCACGGAGGAAGAACCGGCGAACTGGGCGTCGGAGTGCATACGGCCCATGGTGTCGGTCATGCCGTAAGAGGCAGGGCCGGCGCCCATATTGTCCGGGTGCAGGGTACGGCCAGTGCCGCCACCAGAAGCGACGGAGAAGTACTTCTTGCCAGCCTCGATGCGCTCCTTCTTGTAGGTGCCAGCGACGGGGTGCTGGAAGCGCGTGGGGTTGGTGGAGTTACCGGTGATCGAGATATCGACGTTCTCGTGCCACATGATGGCAACGCCCTCACGGACGTCGTCGGAGCCGTAGCAGTTAACGGCAGCGCGGGGACCATCGGAGTAGGGGATGGTCTCGACGACCTTGAGCTCGCCCGTGTAGTAGTCGAACTGGGTCTTCACATAGGTGAAGCCGTTGATGCGGGCGATGATCTGGGCGGCGTCCTTGCCCAGACCGTTCAGGATAACGCGCAGCGGCTTCTTACGAGCCTTGTTGGCGTTCAGAGCCAGGCCGATGGCGCCCTCAGCGGCAGCGAAGGACTCGTGGCCAGCCAGGAAGGCGAAGCACTCGGTGTCGTCGGAGAGCAGCATAGCGCCCAGGTTGCCGTGGCCCAGACCGACCTTGCGGTCCTCGGCGACGGAGCCGGGAACGGTGAAGGCCTGGATGCCCTCGCCGATGATAGCGGCAGCCTCAGAAGCGGACTTGGCGCCACGCTTGACAGCGAGAGCGCAACCGAGGGTGTAAGCCCACTCGGCGTTCTGGAAGGCGATGGACTGGGTGTTGTTGACGATCTCACGCGGGTTGAAGCCCTTGTCGGTGCAGATCTGCAGAGCTTCCTCGAGGGAGGCGATGCCGTTGTCGGCGAGGCACTTGTTGATCTTGTCAGCGCGGCGCTCGTAACCTTCGAACGTAACAGTCATAGTTATTTCCCTCCCTTTCTACTCGTGAACCGGGAACACGCTGGCGACGGAGTGAGTCTCCTCGTCGGTGCGCGGGTCGATGTACTTGGCAGCGTTCTCCCACTGACCATAGTGGCCCATAGCGCCAGCGATGGCCTCCTCGGGGGTCTTGCCGGCCTTGACGGCGTCGGTGAACTTGCCGAGGTTCAGGAACTCGAATGCGATGATCTCGTTCTTGTCGTTGAGAGCCATGCGGGTGACGTAGCCCTGAGCGAGCTCGAGGTAACGAGCGCCCTTGGCCTTGGTGCCGAACATGGTGCCGACCTGAGAGCGAAGGCCCTTGCCGAGGTCGTCGAGGGAGGCGCCCACGGGCAGGCCGCCCTCGGAGAACGCGGTCTGGCTGCGGCCGTAAACGATCTGCAGGAAGATCTCGCGCATAGCAACGTTGATGGCGTCGCAGACGAGGTCGGTGTTGAGGGCCTCGAGGATGGTCTTACCGGGAAGGATCTCGGAAGCCATGGCGGCAGAGTGGGTCATGCCCGAGCAGCCGATGGTCTCAACGAGGGCCTCCTCGATGATGCCGTCCTTGACGTTCAGCGTGAGCTTGCAGGCGCCCTGCTGAGGTGCGCACCAACCCACACCGTGCGTAAGACCGGAGATGTCGGAAATCTCCTTAGCCTGGACCCACTTGCCCTCCTCGGGGATGGGTGCGGGGCCGTGGTATGCACCCTTGGCAACGGGGCACATGTTCTCCACTTCCTGTGAGTACTGCATGCCTCTCCTCTCTATCGTGTTGGCGTCCCGTCTGGGGGTCGTGGCTGGCGATTGCCGGGCGACCCTTCGAAAGGGACATGACATGCAGCCCCTATAATACCGCGAAATGCACGGAATATTCGGCGAACGGCTCAGTTTTCGTAGCGAGAAGTCCGGAAGTTTAAATTGAAACGGTTTAACTCTATGTTCTGTGGTCGCGAACTTCCGTAGAGGGGGTTCGTCTTGGGCAAGCTTTTGGTCAGCTCTTGTATGCGTTGCGGGGGCTGACCTGTTGCAACGGTGCCGTTCGCCGCCTATTTACCGCCTTTGGCCGCGCGAGTCTATTGTTTTGCGTGGATGTTTTGATGGCACGCTTCAATCGTGCTGTATTAGATGGCAAGCAGATCCCGGCGAAGGGAGCGCCATGCAGCGCGTTTGGAGAACGGTTACCGGCTTTTACCATGTCTGTGCCCGCGGTACGGGCAAGCAGCTCATCTTTGAGGGCGACGAAGACCGGTGGGAGTTTTTGGAACTGATGCGTGACTGCTGCCGCGAGGCGGGCGTGACGGTTATCGCCTGGTGCCTTATGGGCAATCACGTGCATCTTGTGCTTGCAGATTACGAGGACGCGATGAGCGCGGCGATGCACCGGCTGCTTTTGACGTACGCGCGGCGGTTCAATAAACGCACGGGGCGAACGGGCCATCTGTTCCAGAACCGTTTTGACCGGCGCTCGCTCGATACCGACCGACATCTAATGGCCGCGATTCGCTATGTTCATGCTAATCCGCAGGAGGCGGGTGTCGCCCTGATCGAGCGCTATCCGTGGAGCAGCTTTGCCGAGTATCTGCGAGCGTATGACAACGATATGACGAGAGGATTTTCCGACCCTTCTTGTGTGCTCGAGCTCTTTGAGTCTGCCAAGGGGTTTCTTGATTATTCTCTGTCGACGCCCGATGGTTCCGATCCGGTGATTCACGATATGGATGAGACGGAGTGGGAGCGGCGTGCGTTTGCCGACAAGATGGCGAAGCGCCTGGGCGTGCCGCTCAACGAACTCAAGACCGTAGCACCGTCGCGTCGAGACGGAATCATTTTCGTCCTGCACGATGGCGGCTACACGGTGCGCGAGATTGAACGCTATACGGGAATCAGCAAGAGTACCGTCTCTCGTATCGTGCGCGCTTATGCTCGGGTGAAGGCTCAGGCTGAGGGCTCGGAGTAGACAATGGCCGAACCGCTCTTGTCAAGCGATTCGGCCAACATAATTCTTAAGATTTGGGACAAATACTACTGATTATTTTGTCCCGTGAGCATGCCGTCGAGGGTGCGCCAGGCGAGCTCGGCGCATTTGACGCGGGCGGGCATGTGCGAGATGTCCTGGAGCTGGGCGGCCTCGTCCAGGTCTTCCAGGTCCTCCTCGGAGAGCTTCTCGCCGCGGATCATGGCGAGGAAGAGCTCTGCCAGGCGGCGAGCTTCCTCAACGGTCTCGCCGGTGATGAGGTCGGCCATGATGTCAGCGCTGGCCTGACTGATGGCGCAGCCGTGACCGGTAAACGAGGCCTCCTCGATCACGTCGTTCTCGACGCGCAGCTGCAAGGTGAGCTCGTCCCCGCAGCTGGGGTTGATGCCGTCGTGCTCGTGCGTGGGGGCATCCATCTCGTACTTATAGTCGGGGTGCGAGTTGTGCTCCATAAATGTGGTGGAGGTGTACAGATTACCCATTGAACGTGCTCCAAACGTGATGCAGACCGGCGATGAACTTGTCGATGTCGGCCTTGTCGTTGTAGAAGGCCACGCTGGCGCGGCAGCAGGCGAGGTTCTCGACGCCCAGCCAGGTGAGCAGCGGCTGCGCGCAGTGGTGACCGGCGCGGATGCAGACGCCGTCCATGTCCATGATGCTCGCGACGTCGTGCGGGTGGATGCCGCGGACGTTAAAGCTCACGACGCCGTGATGGTTGTCCCAATAGATGGATCCGATGATCTGGACAAAGTCGAGCTGCATGAGCTCGCCCATCAGGTAGTGCACGAGTGCCTGCTCGCGTGCCCGGATGTTTTCGTAGCCTACCGTGTTGACCAGGTAATCAAGCGCCGCGCCTGTGGCGAAGATGCCGGCGGCGTCCTGCGTACCTGCCTCGAACTTCTCGGGGACAGGAGCCCAGACGGCGTCCTGCTCGGTGACCGAATCGATCATCTCGCCGCCGGTGAGCATGGGCGGCATGGCGTTGAGCAGGTCCATCTTGCCCCACAGCACGCCGATGCCCATGGGGCCCATGGCCTTGTGCGCGCTAAAGGCAAAGAAATCGGCGCCCAGGTCGGCCACATCGACCGGCATGTGCGGCAGCGACTGCGCGCCGTCGACAACCAGATAGCCGCCGTATTTGTGCACGAGCTTGCCGAGGTTCTTGACCGGGTTCTCGACGCCCAGCACGTTAGAGACCTGACCCACGGCCAGAATCTTGGTCTTGGGACCCACCTTGGCAAGAACCTCCTCGGTGGTGAGCTGACCGGTCTTGGTGGGGTAGAGGTAGACGAGCTTGGAGCCGGTCTCGCGGCAGACCTGCTGCCACGGAATCAGGTTGGAGTGGTGCTCCATGATAGTGATGACGACCTCGTCGCCCGGTTCGAGGACCGTGGGCGCAAAGCTCTTGGCGACCAGGTTGAGCGACTCGCTCGTGTTGCGGGTGAAGACGACCTCGTTGGCCTGGGCGGCGCCGATGAGGTCGGCGATCTGCTGGCGCACCTTTGCGATGGCGTCGGTGGCCTCGACGGACAGCGAGTACAGGCCGCGCAGGGGATTGGCGTTCATGCGCTGATAGAAGTCGCGTTCGGCGTCGAGCACACAGGCAGGGCGCTGCGCGGTGGCGGCGCTATCGAGGAAGGCGATCTCGGGGTGCTGCTGGAACAGCGGGAACTGGCCCTTGTAGGGGTTGGTCTCGATGTCCACAGTGGGCCAGCCGCGCGAAGCCTCGTCGCTGGCGTCGAGCTCCATGGGCTCGGGGGCAGTACAGGTATCGCATTTAACGTGCTCGGTGTCGATCATGCGAGCTCCTCCTCAAAGTTGTCGATCAGGTTGTTGCCCAGGCGGACGACGGCGGCGCGGGCGCGCTCGTCGGTGGCAGAAAGCACGGCGTCCTCCAGCTTGGCGCGGATGAACAGGTCCTCGGCGGCGTTTTGGTCAAGGCCGCGGCAGGCGAGGTAGAACAGCTGCTCGTCGCGGACGTGACCGATGGTAGCGCCGTGATTACCGGCGACGTCGTCCTCGTCGCAGAGGATGACGGGAACGGTCTTGTTGTCGACGCCCTTGTTGGCCAAAAGCACCGTTTCGCGCTCGGTGCCGGTTGCACCCTTGCAGCCGTGCACGAGGTCGATGGTGCCGCGGTAGACCTTCTTGGACGTGCCGGTCAGCACGCCGTTGGCGTCGATCTCGCACTCGGTCTTGCGACCGCGGTGGCGCAGCTCGTAGTTAAAATCGCGCACCTGATCGCGGGCGCCCAGGTAATCGGTATCGATGGTGACCTTGGCGGTATCGCCCAGCAGGTCGCCGGCAAGGCCGGTGGCGCTGGCGCCAGCACCCAGAACGGTGTGCTGCACGTTGACGCGCGCGCCCTCGTCCAGGAACAGGCCGGTGTCGTCGAGCGCGATCCAGCTATCGTCGAGCGTCTGCGTGCAGGCCACGTTGACGGTGGCGTACTCGTGGGCGCACACGCGTAGCACAGAACCCACGACGCCCTCGCCGGCAACGGGGGAGTCCAGGGCGATCTGCAGGTCGAGCGTCGACTGGGGACGGTCGACGACGTCGATGGCGGCGATGGCCGCGGCTGCATCGACACCGCTCACGCGCACGGTAACCGTGGCGTGCTTGTATGCGGGCACATCGATGACGACGCGCTTGGTGGCGTGGTCGGCCAGGTAGGTGTAGGCAGCCTCGCCCATGCCAGTCTCGAAGGCCTCAGCGGGGGAGAGCTCCTCCTCCAGCTTAATGGCACCGGCCTGGTAGACGGAGGTGGCGGGCACGTCGAGCTCGGTCTCGGGCGTGATGCGGGCGCGGTCGGCGGCATCACCCGGGGCGGAGGCGCGGCGCTCGGGGAAGCGCTCGGCCATGGCGTCCATGGCGGCGTCGAACGCGTCTGCCACGCCAGCAAACTGCTCGTCCAAGCCCTCAACCTCAATGGTCTCGGCGGGAGCGGCGGCAAGCTCGTCAGAGAGCTCGAGTTTGGTCTGGTTCATCTTGAGCCAACCCCAAGTGGCAGCCGGCATCGCATTGACCTGCTCAAGGGCGGTAGCAGCGGTGTTGGTGGTCTGTTTCATTATCCGATCGCTCCTTCCATCTCGAGCTTGATCAGGTTGTTCATCTCGACGGCGTACTCAAGCGGCAACTCCTTGGAGACCGGGTTGGCAAAGCCGTTGACGATCATGGTGCGGGCCTCTTCCTCCGAGATACCGCGGCTCATCAGGTAGAACACCTTGTCGTCGCCGATGCGGCCGATGGTGGCCTCGTGGCCGATGTCGACGTTCTTGGCGCGGATGTCCATGGCCGGAATAGTGTCGGAGCGGCTCTGGTCGTCGAGCATCAGCGACTGGCAGCTCACGGTTGCCTTGGAACCCTCGGCCTTGGGTGTCGCCACAATAGAGCTGCGGAACGTCTGGATGCCGCCGCTCTTGGAGATGCCCTTGGTCTCGACGGTCGCCGAGGTCTCGGGGGCGTTGAGCACGACCTTGCAGCCGGTGTCGAGGTTCTGCCCGGCGCCGGCAAAGGTGATGCCGGTAAAGCTCGAGCGGGCGCGGCGGCCGTTGAGCACGCTCATGGGGTAGAGGTAGCCCACGTGGCTGCCGAAAGAGCCGCTGATCCACTCGATGTCGCCGTCCTCGTCCACGCGCGCACGCTTGGTATTGAGGTTGTACATGTTCTTGGACCAGTTCTCGATGGTCGAGTAGCGCAGGTGCGCACGCTTGCCCACAAAGAGTTCGACGGCGCCGGCGTGGAGGTTGGCCACGTTGTATTTGGGCGCGGAGCAACCCTCGATAAAGTGTAGGTCGGCGTCGTCCTCGACGATGATGAGCGTGTGCTCAAACTGGCCGGCGCCCTTGGCGTTGAGGCGGAAGTAGCTCTGAAGCGGAAAGTCGAGCTTGGTGCCCTTGGGCACGTAGACAAACGAGCCGCCCGACCACACGGCGCCGTGCAGGGCCGCAAACTTGTGGTCGGTGGGCGGGATGAGCGTCATGAACTTCTCGTGGATGAGCGGCTCCCACTGCGGATCGTGCAGGGCCTCCTCGATGCCGGAGTAGACGATGCCCATCTTGGACGCCGTGTCCTGCATGTTGTGGTAGACCAGCTCGGAGTCGTACTGCGCGCCGACGCCCGCCAGATAGCTGCGCTCGGCCTCGGGGATGCCCAGGCGCTCAAAGGTGTTCTTGATGTCGTCGGGCACCGACTCCCAGTCGTGCTTTTGGTCGGTGTTGGGCTTGACGTAGGTGACGATGTTGTCCATGTCCAGGCCCTCGATGGAGGGGCCCCACGTCGGGTTGGGGAAGCGGTTGAAGATCTCGAGGGACTTTAAGCGCAGGTCGAGCATCCACTGCGGCTCGTCCTTCTTGGCGCTGATCTCGCGCACGATGTCGGGTGTGATGCCGGCGTCGAGGCGCTCGAATCCCTCCTCGCCATAGGTGAAGTCGTAGAGGCTGCGGTCAATGTCCGCGACCTCGGTGCGGTTCTTGGTCATTGCGTCGCCCCTTTACGCCTGCTGCTCGGCAGCGGCGGCCTCGGCCTGGGCGCGCTGCTCGGCGGCCTCGCGCTCGAAGGTTTCAAAGCCGTTCTTGTCGATCCAGGGGATGAGCGAGGCGTCGTCCTCGCGCACGATGTGGCCCTTGACCATAACGTGGACGCGGTCGACATCCAGGTGCTCCAGGATGCGCGTGTTGTGCGTGATGATGAGCATGGAGCCGTCGCAGCTCTTGCGGTAGGCGTCCATGCCGTGGCTGACGGTGGACAGGGCGTCGACGTCCAGGCCCGAGTCGGTCTCGTCCAGGATGGCGAGCTTGGGCTGCAGCAGCAGAAGCTGGAGCATCTCGACCTTCTTCTTCTCGCCGCCCGAGAAGCCCACGCCCAGCTCGCGGTTGAGGTAGGCGGTGTCCATATTGAGCTCGGCCGCGAGCTCCTTGACGCGACGACGGAACTCCTTGCCCTTCATCTCCAGGCCGGGGCGGCCGGCGATGCTGGCGCGCAAAAAGCTCGACAGCGGTACGCCCGGGATCTCGACCGGGGCCTGGAAGCTCAGGAACAAGCCGGCGCGCGAACGCTTGTCGGTGGTGAGCTCGGTGATGTCCTGGCCGTCAAAGACGATGCGGCCGTCCTGCACGGTATAGACGGGGTCGCCCATGACCAGGTGACCGAGGGTGGACTTGCCGGCGCCGTTGGGTCCCATCAGCACGTGGGTCTCGCCGGCGGCGACGTTGAGGTTGACGTTGTGGAGGATGGTCTTCTCGTCCACGGAGGCGGTCAGACCTTCGATGGAAAGCAGCGGATTTGCGCTCATGCTGTCCCTCTCTGTATATGGTGTACTCATAGGTGTACTAAACCCTAGGAATCTTCTCGGAATAAAGTTACTATGGGTTCGGCGTTAGTCAAGGGATAACCCGACTAATTCACTCGACTTTTCTAGATGTGGGGCAAATTCATCGGAAGTGTTTGTCCCCAGCGTTATGGGAGGGTAGGTATGCTCATTTCTTCTAAGGGCCGCTATGCCCTCCGATTGATGATCTACATCGCGGCGCTTGGTGACGCCGAGGGCAAGATTTGCCTTCGCGAGGTCGCCGACCGTGAACATATCTCACAAAAGTATTTAGAGCAGCTGGTTCGTCCGCTTATGAAGGCGGGCCTGCTTAAGAGCGTTCGCGGCAAGGGCGGCGGCTACATGATGGCTAAGGACCCGGCCGAGGTGCGCGCCGGCGACATCCTGCGTGCCGTCGAGGGCAGTACGGCTCCGGTGGCGTGCGATGGCATCGACAACAGCTGCACCCGCAGCGACCTTTGCTCGACCGTCAAGTTCTGGCGCGGTCTGGACGACGTGATCGAAAAGTACGTCGACGGTGTGACGCTGGCCGATCTGGCCACCGTCCCCGAGATAAACTTTGACATTAAGCTGTAGCTCGAGCGCAATTCCTTAAGATTTCGCGGAGGGTTGTTGCCGTTTACCGAGTGATTGTTGTGCAACAACGGGCGAGCTGTAATACTTAAATCCATCTTTGCAAACTGCACTTTAGCTACACCAATGCAGGGAGGATCTTATGCACCCCAAGCATTCCGCCATTGTCGCGGGTCTTACGTTGGCGCTTTCGTTTGGCGCCGTTGCCGTGCCTGCGACCGCTATGGCCGAGGAGCCCACGCCGGGCGTTGCCTCGGATGCCACCGATATCGATAAGGGCCTCTACACTCAGCAGTCCTTCTCGGGCGTGCTGAGGTCGGTTCAGGGCGTTTCGTTTGTCAACGTGACCGACGAGATGAAGTACTTCACCAAATATGAGAGCCACGGCAACTATAACCAGGGCTTTTCGTATGGCGACGGCTATAACGCGCTGGGCTATTATCAGTTCGACCGCCGTTGGTCACTCATTCCGTTTATGAAGCAGGTCTACAACTATGATCCTGCTAAGTACTGCATGCTTAAGGCCGCGATCGATCGCGGTGGCGAGATCTCTAACGCGAATAACCCCATGTATGCGAACGGGCAGCTCACCGAGCTGGGCCGCATTGCGCAGGAGGCCTTCCAGGGCGCTTATAACACCGACCCTGCCGAGTTCTCGGCGCTGCAGGATGCGTATGCATATAACTCGTACTATGCGGTGACCGAGGCGTGGCTCAAGGACGCGCTTGGCATTGACATTTCCGGCCGTGCCGACTGCGTCAAGGGCATGGTGTGGAGTATTACCAACATGTGCGGCACCGGTGGCTGCCGGGACTTCTTTAAGTGGGCAAACCTTTCCAACAGCATGTCCGATCGCGAGTTTGTGACGGCGCTTTCCAACAGCGTGGTCAATAACGTGGCGACCAAGTATTCCAGCCAGCCCCAGTACCACGAGGGCTGGAAGAACCGTTACCGCAACGAGCTCAAGGACTGCTTGGTCTATATTGCCGAGGACGAGGCTGCCGCGGCAACGCCTGTGGAACCTGAGCCCACGCCGGCGCCTGGCCCGAGCATGGCGCCCGCCGCTCCCGCCGCACCGGCGCCTGGTACCGATGGCGATGCGGGCGATAGTGGTAGTACGGGGGCGCCTTCGACCGATGCGGGCAGCGAGGACGCCGGTAATGGTGGGGCTACGTCTGGTGGCGCTGCGACCGGCGATGCCTCGGGCGATTCGTCGACTTCTGGCTCTGACGGCGCTACGGGTGGTGCGACTTCTGGCTCCACCGGTGCGGGGGCTTCCGGTGGCGCTGGCGATTCCTCTGCCGATGCCGGCCCCTCTAACGGGTCTGGCTCCGATACTTCCGAGGGTGGTTCGAGCGAGGGCGCCGATTCCGGCGACTCTTCGACGGAAAACAAGCCTTCTACCGGCGAGCAGCTTGGCTCCATGCTGGGGTCGTCTTTGATGGCGGGCATTAATGGCGGTTCTACTTCTGGTGAGGAAGCGTCTGACCAGGGCTCCGGCTCCAATGCCGACGGCGCTTCCGAGGCTTCCGACGGTGCGGGCGAGAAGCAATCCGACGCCGACGCCCAGAAGACTGGGGATAAGGGCAACACTACGACCACCACGACGACTACGACCACTACCACGACCAAGTCCTCGGGCGGCAACATGCCCAAGACGGGTGACCTTATCGTGATGGCGAGCCTTGCCAGCGCAAGCTTGGCCACGTTGGGTGCCACGTCTATCGTGAGCGGTAAGCATAAGCTCGATCAGCAGAACAAGGCTGCTGGCCAGGATGGTTCCGAGGAGTAGTCTCTCGGTTGCCGATTGCCTAAAGAGTGAGGACGGGGTCCGGTGCAATTGCATCGGGTCCCGTTTTGTTGTGCAACGATTAGTTATGCCCCCTCGCGCCTCTTATTGTTACCGTTGCCCGATATGTTTGCGCGGCGACGGCATCGAGAACGAGACGGTCGTTACAATTGGCATCGTGCTGGGATCGAGGGGGAAGTTACGGTGTCTGAACAGGTAAATGATGGTTGCGCTGACGACTTTGGCGTGCGTTTGATCGGTTGTGCCGACGATGCCGTTTTGCCCATTGGTATGCACGACTATGTGGAAGCCCTTGACCGCTGCACGCTGGTCGATAAGACCATGTTTATTGCCGATGTGCTGGATTGCGATGCGTCCGTTATGGTGTGCTGTCGACCCGAGGGTTTTGGCAAGAGCATGAACTTGTCGATGCTTAAGGCTTTTCTGGAGTGTCCCGCGCCCTCTTGCGCTGGCCGGAACCTGTTTGCCGATACCCAGATTTGGGATGCGGACGGCGGACGCTATCGGGGCGAGTACGCGTGCTATCCGGTGATATCGCTGGACCTTTCGGACGCTGCGAGGCGTGGCGCCACTGTTGTCGGTGTCGTGCATGATGCCCTTTTGGGCGAGTGTGCTCGCCTGCTGGCATATTTGGAGGCTCCGGATTTGCCTCGAGACAAGGTACGCCTCATCGAGCGTGTTGCGCGTGGGGTGGCGAGCGATGGCGAGTTTGAATCGGTACTTGGCGTGCTCATTGAACTGCTGGAGATGGCTTGCGATGAGCAGGTTGTCTTGCTCGTTGATGGGTACGATGCGGCGTGGTTGGGTCGTGCGAGCGCGAGTGGCGCTTCTGGTGCCGATCCGGCTGAGCTGCTCGATCGCGTGCTATTCGCCGCCATTGCCGATGCGGGCGATTCCTTGCGACTGGCATGCCTGATGGGGGAGCACCCCGGCCCTACCGAGGCGGCGCTTTCTGTGCGCGGCTGCTCTTATCGTCTGGCGACGCCGCTCTCGACGTGGTGTGATCGGTGGTTCGGCTTTTCGGATGCTGAGGTTTGTGCCCTGGTGGCTCATGCTGGATACGAGGAGCATGTTGATGACGCTCGTGAATGGCTCGAGGGGTACCGGTTTGGCGGGGCATATTGCTCGAGTCCGGCGCGTGTGATCGGCTTTTTGGACCGGGGTTGCACGCCGCCCGTGCGTGCCGACCTGTATGGGTATGCCGACTGCCTGAGTAGGGTGGTTGACGGGTGGAATCTCGACCGCCTTTCGGCCCTGTTCGATTTGCTCGAGGCCCATGGATGCGTCGAGGCTCCGCTTCGTTTGGGCGCCACGGAGCCGGATTCCTTGCCGGACGACGATCTGTGGACCGCGCTGTACCTGTCCGGTTTTCTGACGACGGACATGACTGAGGAGCCGGAGCATGGTGGCCGCCTCCGTGCTCTGCGGCTACCCAATAACGAGCTTCGTCAGGCGTTGCGTCTGGTGATTATTGAATGGTTTGAGTGCGCTGCCGAGGACGTTCGAGACATCGATGCGTTTCGCGACGGGCTGTGCCGCGGGGACGAGGATACGGTGAGGCGGGCACTGGGGCGCGTTGTTGGAGATGCGGGAATCGGTGCGACTGAGCCAGATGCGCCGTTGACATATCACCTGCTCTTGCAGGGGCTCTGCTTTGGCTTGCCGGGCTATGCCAATCCTGCTTCGAGGCGAAAGTGCGGCGCGAATCGCTGGGACATTCAGGTATTCCCTACAGGCGCGGTGTTCGACGTGGCCGATACGATCGGCATGCTCGACGAGCGCCCGCTGATAACGATCAACTTGATGTACGACCCCGGTGTGGATGCGCTGGGCCTGGAACTGCTGGCCGTCCAGGCACTGCTCGACATAGAACGCAAGTGTATTGATGAGATTCGCGTGCCGCGACCCGGTGTGGGCCGCATGCGCTGGGGGTTCGGGTTTGACGGGCGGCATGTGGCAGCGGTGTGCCAGCGGCTGTAGGGGGAGGAAGCCTACGGGTGTGCCCGCTACTCCGCGTCCTTCATGGGTGGCATGGGCTTCCAGTTGGGGTCTTTGATGATCTTGCGGGCATCCTTCATGCCACGGCGCAGCGCTGGGATGCCGGTCTTAAAGCACTTATCGACCGCTGCCAGGCGGATGAACCGTGCCCGTGCTATCCTTCCACGACGTCGCCGGGCGTGGGCAGGTGGGCGAAGCGCTCGTCGCCCACCTGCTTCGCCTGGAACGTGGAGCTGTCCGGCTGCGCGTGCGTGGCCATAGCATCGCTGCCAGGTCGCAACGCGCAACGAGGACGTCGGGGCGGAACGTACTGTCGGGATAGCCCGTAGAGATCTTCTGGCGTGCGAGCCACCAGATCTCCTTTGCATAGGGCGTATCCTCGGTGATGTCGGTGAAGGCAAACTGCTCGCGGTAGGCCTGGCAGACGTCCTCCACCGCGCCGTCCATGCGCATGGTGCCCTTTTCAATCCAGATGGCGCGCTCGCAGATTCGCTCGACCTGGTCCATGGAGTGGCTCACCAGCAGGACGGTTACGTCTCCTGAATCGACAAAGCGCTTGATGCGCTTTTCGCATTTACGCTGGAAGAACACATCACCTACAGAGAGGGTCTCGTCGACGATGAGCACGTCGGGCTCGGTGATGGTAGCGATGGCGAAGGCGATGCGCGCGGTCATACCAGATGAGTAGTTTTTCAGCGGCATGTCCATGAAATCCTCAAGCTCGGCGAACTCGATGATTTCATCCATCTTGCTGTCGATGAACTCCCTTGTGTAGCCAAGGAGCGCGCCATTGAGATAGATGTCCTCACGAGCCGTAAGCTCGTAGTCAAAGCCGGCGCCGAGCTCGATGAGGGGTGCGGTGTTGCCACGAACGATGCGGCTGCCCTACATGGGTTCAAGCAAGCCTGCAATTATCTTGAGCATCGTAGACTTGCCGGATCCGTTGGTTCCAACGAGGCCTACGGTCTCTCCGCGCTTAATTGAGAACGAGAAGTTAACAAGCGCGAAAAGGACTTTCTGGGTCGGACAGACCGTGCGATGTATCTTCACCTTCTTGAGTAGGGAAGATGAGCCGAGAATCGAGGTTAGAGGCGAGCTCGTCGCATCATCCATTAGGCCGAAGGTGATGTTACCTAGGATAAGATACAGAGCGTAGTTCACGATATTCTTCCCGCGCAGTCCCACGAGGAACGTGCTGAACACGGCAGACATTACGATCATCATAGAAGCGGATTCAAAACGCTCCAGAGCACGTCAAGGAAGCTGCGACGATACTTCAACTTAAAGTCTTTGCCAACTAGCTGCGTGAAGATGCAGATGTCTTTTTTCAGTCCGCTGTCTATGTGGGCTGAAACTGTACTTTGGTCGGCAATGCCCACTGGATGACCACCTTCGAAGTAAAGATTTTGTATTCTGCTTTTTTGCATTCCGCTATATTAGCATCACGGCTAGTGTGTCATAGAATCTACGGGACAAGCGACGCGCCCTGTTCGGCGCTAATTTACTCAATTACTGAATGTGAGGCAACAAGCTATGGGCATCAAGTCTGGTCTTCGTTCGGTCCTCCCACCTACTACGCGAAATATTGAAAACAGGTTTGCTTGCGTTGCCGAGGAGATGGGTCAGCTTCGTTGCGAGGCAGAGGCCATTCGGCAGAGGGTGGAGGACCAATCTACGAGCAAGAGGGTAGAGGCTGCGCAGGAGGCCGCTCTGTCCATCTTGGGTGAGACTCGGGACCGCGTGTCGAGGCTCGAGTCTGCTCAGGACAAGCCGAGCTACTGTAACCTCGAGTACCTTTCTCTTAATCGCGAGTATAATGGTCGTCGCATTTTGCTTGCCGGTTGGTATGGAGCGAGCAACTGCGGTGACGAGCTCATGATGCGCACTATGCTTCAGCATTTTGAGGGTATGGGCGTCCGCGTCTCGGTACTGTTGTGGGACGATCCTAATTACGACTTCAGTCGGCTTCCTGCGTGCGCTGATCAGATTCACTACCCGCGGTCGACCTGGGAGCTGCGTCAGCTCGCCGAGTACTACGACGCACTCGTTTGGGGCGGCGGGGCGATTTTGGACGACGGACAGTTCTCCCATGATCCTAAGAATATCAACACCGGCAACCTCGTTATTTGGCTGAGCGAGGAGATGTTAAAGCGGCAGAAGGACGTGTTCGCCGTCGGCTTGAGCGCGAATGAGTCTATTGAGGCGAATAGCGAGTACGCCAGCCGCCTGTCGCGCGTTGTTCAGGGATGCCGCCATGTCTCCATGCGCGACGAGTATTCGATTGATGCACTGAAAGCCGCGGGTGTTGATGTCTCTGCAGTTGGTTTGTGCGAAGACATCGTTTTTGGAAATCGCGAAATCGGTGCCAAGGCGATGCGGGACTCATCCTACACCGTTGGCGTTGTGCTCATGATGGGTGACGTGACCATCGAGCACAACCGTCGCGTTCTGCCGAGAATTATTGACGAACTCCGGTCTCGCCTGGGTGAAGGTTTTAAGGTCAGGTTGATACCGTTCTACAACATCTGGAACTTCGACATTGTTCTGCTGAAGCAGCTTTGCGAGGAACTTGGAATAAGCGATTGTGTCGAGATTGCGCCCTATACTGACGATCTTGGTCAGAATATGTTGCTTTCGTGCGACGCAGTGGTCGCATATCGATACCACGCCTGTCTCGTCGCGGCGGCTTCTGAGATCCCGACGCTATTCATGTGCGTGGATGACCATCCGCATTATAGGAATAAAATGAGGCACATTGCCGAGTTATTCGGGATGTCAGATGGCCTTCTGATGGCGAGTACGTGTCTAGACGACGGAACGTTTGACGAACGTTTTGCTGCGCTGCTTGAGGGGCGTCTTGTTCCGCGTGTGCCCGATGGGCTGCTTTCGAATGCGGAGCGCTTCCTCGATGAAGTCTGTAGTTTAATCGTAGGGCCCTGAAATCGGTTGTGATCTCTTTGGATTGGCAATTCTACAGAAGATTGGTTGTTATGAGTCGCCCGGGCTGCCGGCGGCGGGGAGGGGGCCGTTAAGCGCGTCCTGACGCTCGTGGAGGCGGCATTCACGGACAAGTTCGGTAGGGTTGCGCAGGATATCGGCCGACGACGGCTCTGGAGGGACTTACATCACTTTTCGCGACACTACCGCCAACAACCTCGTGTCACCTGTATTATTATCGATATTCCGTATATAAATTGTATATAGGATTTATATACAGAATATCGCTCCACCCCTTGCCTTGATGCGTTTCAACACAAGAGCCTTCTTTAGCAAACTCCTCGGCATGTATCTGCGCACATTTTTGCGGTTGGGTGGGTTTAGGAGCCAAATGGCCACCATTGGGCTAGAACTGCGATACGATGGCAAACATATCGCATAATCACCGCCCTGCATGGCTACGCATGCGTCAAGCCCTTTTCGCCAAACCGTACTCATCCATCCGATGAAGGAATGCGGCCATATCCGCGCGGGCAACCCCGAGATAGGGGCGGAAGCTATAGATGCCGCCCCCTTCGTCCCAACCCATGGAAACGCCAGAGGATGCGAGCCATAGAATCGCTTTTCGATGCGGGGCGGACATAGGGACATCCTTAAAGCTCATCACCGCCGTTTCATCATACTTGGGGCTACCGGCAAGTCGGTATAAGAACGCGGCCATGTCGGCGCGCGCGACGTTGGCGTACGGCCGGAAGCTGAATGTGCCGTCACCATTATCCCAGCCCTTGGAGATGCCGCGAAAAGCCAGCCATAGTATGGCCCTGCGATGCGGAGTGGACGAGGAGACATCGGAGAAACGAGGAGCGGACGTCTCATCGAATGCGGGCTCACCAGCTAAGCGATACAGGAAGGCTGCCATGTCGGCACGGGCAACGATGGCGTAGGGGTGGAACGTGCCATCAGGAAAACCATTCGCGATCTTGCGCTCGGCAATCCACTGAATGTGATCGCAGTGCGGAGTAGAGCTCTCGTAGACATCGGAAAAGGGATTTGCGGTTATCACTTTTTGTTCAAGATAGCCGCACGATGTGCATCGACGCTCTTTCATGCCGGGATTTCCAGCGAGGGGGCGCTTGACGGTCTCCCATTTGCTATATGTATGTTCAGATTTTTTCACCTCAGCTCCGCACGCCGAGCATTCGCGCCAATGGTGGCTTTCATCGAAGGCCCATTGGTCCACCAAAGGGTGAATCGCGGCGATCACATCCGGTTGAATGGATTTCCCTTTTTCGTCGAGGGGGTCAGTGACTATGCAATAGTATCGTCCCCCTCCCTCGGGAACTTTAAAGTGCGGATTTCTGGAGGCATCGCTTACTGGTTGTGCTGATTCGGCTTCGTACCATTGATAGGTTAGCTCCATGTCCGACGGGGGGCATCGCCGTCAATTCTAACCGTAGCGGTCAATGATTCGGCAGGGCAGGGATCTCCTGAGACATTCACCGAGGGCGCGGCGCTGCGATAAATCACTTGAGGGGTGTAAGTGGCGGCTTGACAGCTTGGAATGGAGGAGGAGGCGAGCACCTCGCCGGTATTCACGTTCACCCATTTTTCTGTCACGATACGATCAAGGTGTTGACCGGTACGAATTGATGGGAACGAAGCATATGAGTTTGTTGTGACATCATATGAATCGATATCTGGCCCGATGGTCATGCAGAAGGATTCGCCGCAGCTGAAATAGAACATTGACTTCGCGTACAAGCCAGGGCCGTGACTTGGCAACACGAGGGATTGCAAGGAATCGCAGCCTGCGAATATTTTTCTCATCGAAGAGACGTTTGAGTTGTCCAGGCCGGACAAATCGAGGGACCTAAGACTACCGCATCCTTCAAACATGTATTCCATATCTGTCACTTTTGAGGTACTAAAGTTCGAAAGATCAACAGATTGCAGGCTCGAGCAGTTGTAGAAAGTTCTATGCATGCTCTCCATTCGAGAAAAGCGAGAGGATGCAAGGTCGATGGATTGCAGGGACGAGCAGTCGGCGAATGTCCAATCGAGATCATAGAGCCTAGGGGCGTCCACTTTGCGCAAATCGAGGGTCTTGAGTGAGGAGCAACCCCTAAACGTAGATGTCAGCCCCCTTAGTGATTGAGAATCGAGGCGGGGGAGTTCGAGGGATTCGAGGGACGAGCAGCCTGAGAACATGACATCCATATCGACCGGGTTCGAAAGTTCGTCATCGACGAGCTCGGCTTCCTGCCGCTCGACGCGGACGGGGCGCGGCTGGTGTTCCAGGTCTTCGCCGACGCCTACGAGCGCCAGTCGGTGGTCATCACGACGAACCTTGAGTTCAGCCGCTGGGGGTCGGTATTCGGGGACGACCAGATGGCCGCGTCGATAATCGACCGCGTTGTGCACCACGGCAGGCTCCTCCAGTTCAGGGGCGAGCCCTACAGGGTCAGGCACGCCCTGATGCAGGAGGGGTAGGTGCTCAAAAAGGATGCTCGGGGGCAGTGCGCAAGCTGTTCAAAAATATGTGCACGTTCGGCTCAAAAAACTATTGACGAAACACACCGTAGGCCCTCGGGGCCGCCCTCGCGGCACCCTTCCCGCCCTTTCCGGACATGACGTCCTCCGATCTCCCGGAGCCGGCCGATCCGGCCCTCGGGGTATCGGATTCCCACATTCATCCGTACATGCACGGATGAATGTGGGAGGTGTTCGGATGAAGTTAATATTCAAGGCAACTCACTTCAAGTCAGGCCTAATTGTTTTGATTTGAAAGAAATAGCCTTTCTCGATAAACTGAATGTAATTACGAAAGAGTCGAAAATCATGAACCGTCCGTACGATGGCAGCGCATACGCTATGCTGCATCTGATTTAAACGTTGTTATTCGCGGTTGGTGCATGCATGGTAAAAAGTCATCGCACGCTACGCTCGGATTATCATCCGTCCGCCGAGAGTTCATTGTTGGGCTCTATTCAAAGTAAAGGCACTCAGTAATTTTGCTTCTTGACAATACGTTTAGTTTGATTCTGGTGGGTTTTATTTCTGTAGTGGATACAACCAAGTCCATTGGACTGGTCTTGAATCTATCGATGACTCAGACGCAAATCTTGATACCGTACTAGCCGAATGTTCGGTGCGGGTCTGCCGCTTAGCCAATTAGTTTAAAGTCTTGCTTTAATCTGCTTTGTTTTTGGATTAAGGTGACTCTTGATTTCGGGTGTCGCTATTTATTTATGGTACAAATGGGTCAACATCAGAGGCGTATTGCATGGATCTTCTTGCCCGTTCTATTTCTCATGGCTTTGCTTGCACCGATTAATAACGCGGCTGCGCAAGATGGCTCTAGGATTGTCTATGTTTCTCGAACCGGAACGAAATATCATTATGTAAAGGATTGTTCTGGTATGCGCAATCCTTCCTCAATGACCCTTGATCAGGCTATTTCTAGTGGTAAAACACCTTGTTCTAATTGCGTGCATGAGGGATCGGGCTCTGCAGGTGGCGTTCCCTCTAAGCCAGTCGAAAAGCCTATTTGGCCGTTTGTTGATGTCTATTCGGGAACATCGCATTCAGCTGATATTAGTTGGCTTTACGATTCTGGAGTAACTAGAGGATGGCCTCATTCGGATGGGCAGACTGAGTTTCGCCCATACCAAAATGTTAAGCGTCAAGATATGGCCGCTTTCTTGTATCGTTTAGCGGGGTCCCCAGAATTTGAGCCTTCCGAAGCGGATGGGGCGTATTTTAGTGACGTCTATCCCTCATCTGACCATAGTAAAGAGATCTATTGGTGCGCATCCGTGGGCATCTCAAAAGGTTGGACGGAATCGAACGGCGGACATACCTTCCGAGGGATGCAGAATGTTAAAAGATGCGATATGGCGGCTTTTCTGATGCGACTTGCTGAGTATATGGGCGGCGATACGCACGGGAAGGCCATTAATCCTTTTTCCGATGTTAGCCAAGGTACTCCCCATCGTGATGAGATTCTTTGGTTGTATCTTCAAGGTGTAACCGAGGGTTGGCAAATGCCCAACGGCTCAAAACAATTTAGGCCTTATGAGGATGTCAAACGATGCGACATGGCGGCTTTCCTCCACCGATTGAAAACTTCTGTTGGATGAGTTTTTGACTGAGCTGCACATGTTGGTGTTGAGCGAGTGCTTGACGGCTATACATAAACTGCGTTCAGTAAGGATGGGCGATGTGGAAATTCGTTATTTGAGGTTGATTCTGATCTCAGCCGAACACATTGAGCGGATAGGCCGTTCCCGCAGTCAGTCGGACGCCCCCGAGGCCCCTCCTGGGCCCCGGGGGCGTCATTTTCCCAGTTGAAGGAACGGTGGAGATGTGTTTCGATGGGCCCGGTGGCCATGCCCCGCCCTCCGCCCGGCACCTCTTCCCAGGCTCAGCCGGACGGCCGGTCCGCCTATTCCGTTTTCCCTTCAGGCTAGGACAGCGGGCATCGCCCCTCTCCTCGCGCGCCCGCCCTATCAGTCCCGGCGTCAGGTCGAGCTCGCCGAGTGGCACGTCGACGCGCTCGCCGCGCCTGGGCTTGGGAGCCGTGACGAACCTGTGCGACGACACCTCGGCGCTCACCGTCGAGGGCGACCTGCCCAGCTCCCTCGCGATCTCCCTGCACGAGGCCCCGCGCCCCGGCATTCTCCGGGCCGTGTCCCGCTTGTGCCCGGTGAGCCTGCCGTAGGCCCTCGGGACCGCCTTCGCGGCGCCCTTTCCGCTCTTTCCGGACATGACGTCCTCCGATCTCCCGGGCCGGCCGATCCGGCCCTCAGGGTATCGGATTCCCACATTCATCCGAACATGTACGGATGAATGTGGGAGGTGTTCGGATGAAGTTGATATTCAAGGGTTATTGCGGTAGCGCCCGATTGAAGGCCGCGAATTTGCGCTGGTGTGTTTTGAGAGGGTATGATTCTGTCAAGATGGTGCCTTTAAATGGATAGAGGATTAAATGGGAAAACGCCGATTTGTATACTTCGACATGCTATCTATTGTTGCTACGCTGGCGGTGGTTTTCCTGCACTGCAACGGAATCGTTCATTGGGGGCCGCAAACGCCGCACTGGTCTCAAGCCCTTCTTGTCGAGGTTCTTTTTTATTGGGCGGTCCCCGTTTTCTTTATGTGCTCAGGTGCAAAGACGATGGGGTATCGCGATAGGAAGAGCACCAAAGACTTCCTGGTCTCTCGACTGAAGGGCATTTTCTTTCCATTCCTTGTTTGGTCGGTTTTTCAGTATTGCATTAAAGTATGGGGCGTTCTTAATCCCGTGCCGGAGGGTTGGGCTCCTTCGTTGGGGCATTTTCTTACGGTCTTTATGAATGTGCAGATAGACGGGACCTATTGGTTCTTTTTCGCCATGCTTGCCGTGGTCCTGTCCATGCCAGTTCTGTCGCGATTGAGGGACTTTACGGGCACGCTTTGGTATCTTGTTGGCGGCTACGTGATGCTGAGTGGAGTTGTTGTCCCTGCGGCTAAACTGCTTGGGATTCCTTGGAATGGTTCGATTGGTCTTGCCGTGGCGGGTGGGTACGTCATGTATACCGTGCTCGGTTACCTTCTCGCGAACGATGATTCGGGTATCTTTGAGCGGTCGAAGAATAGATGCGTTCTGTACGCGGCTGCTGCAGTCGCTCTTTTCGTTCGATATGCGTACACGTGGGTAAGCTCGCAGGGCAAAGGTGTTGTGGATACCGCCTTGTTCGACTACAACTACATCACGGCGTTGCTGCCCTCCGTTGCCGTCTTTGTGTGGTTTAAGACGGTGGACTGGGGTCGCCTGTTCGAGAGGCTACATATTGGTACGGGGTTCATCCAGCAGGTTTCATCGTGTACGTTCGGGGTGTATCTTATGCATAACTTCTTGTTAAGCGAGGTTTTTGTCGGTTTACTATCTTGGGACATGGTTTCGTACCGCGTACGCCTGGTTCTTCCCTGGATCATCTTTCTTTTGGGCTTGGGGGTCTCGTATGTGCTAAATCGAGTCCCTGCCGTTCGCAATGCTGTTGGAGGATGGCGTTAGCGATAGCAAAACGCCCGAGTCCCAATTGGGACCCGGGCGTTTTTGTTCAGCGAGCAGTAAGCTGCAGGCGTTAGTACTTCCGCTTTGCCTTCAGCGCCTTCTCGTCCTGGATGCGCTTGACGCGAACCTTGTGCAGGCTGTAGAACAAGATGGCAACATCGCGGCGAGTGATGACCTCTTCGGTGCCATAGGAGCCGTTTTCCTTACTGTAGGGGACGCCTGACGATGCAAGCCACCAGATTTCAAGGGCACCAGGTGTGTCTTCGGCAACATCCGGATACAGGTTTTTCTGGCGAGCGGTGGGATGATATTCCGGTTTGCCGTCGAGGAGGTAGAGCATCTGGGCGAGTTCTGAGCGCTTGACGTTTGCGTCGGGCAGGAACGTGTCTTTAGCGATGACGTCTGCAATGCCAGAGTTGCCGAGCCACATAATCGACTCAAAGTGGGGTGTTTTTTCGTCTACGTCGGAGTACCGTGCGCGGTCCTCGTTGGAAGGGGAGTAGTCGAGCGCATCGGAGTAGCGATACAGCATCGCTGCCAGGTCGCAGCGTACAACGAGGACGTCGGGGCGGAACGTGCTGTCGGGATAGCCCATAGAGATCTTCTGACGCGCGAGCCACCAGATTTCCTTTGCATGGGGCGTGTCCTCGGTGATGTCGGTGAAGGCAAACTGCTCGCGGTAGGCCTGGCAGACGTCCTCCACCGCGCCGTCCATGCGCATGGTGCCCTTTTCAATCCAAATAGCGCGTTCGCAAATTCGCTCGACCTGGTCCATGGAGTGGCTCACTAGCAGGACGGTTACGTCTCCGGAATCGACAAAGTGCTTGATACGCTTCTCGCATTTGCGCTGGAAGAACACATCGCCTACAGATAGGGTCTCGTCGACGATGAGCACGTCGGGCTCGGTGATGGTAGCGATGGCGAAGGCGATGCGCGCGGTCATACCAGAAGAGTAGTTTTTCAACGGCATGTCCATGAAGTCTTCAAGCTCGGCGAACTCGATGATTTCATCCATCTTGCTTTCGATGAACTCCCTCGTGTAACCGAGGAGGGCACCGTTGAGGTAGATGTTCTCGCGGGCGGTGAGCTCGTAGTCAAAGCCCGCTCCGAGCTCGATAAGGGGGGCGATGTTGCCGTGGACAACACAGTTGCCGGATGTGGGTTCGAGTACGCCGGCAATTACCTTGAGCATGGTTGACTTGCCGGAGCCGTTGGTGCCAACAAGCCCAACAGTTTCACCGCGCTTGATCTTGAACGAGATATTCTTGAGGGCTTTGAACTCTTCAAAGAACAGCTCATGTTTCATGATTTTGATGAAATACTCTTTAAGGCTGTTTAGCTGCTCGGACGCCATGTTGAAGACCATGGTGACATCGTTGACCTCGATAGCGTAGTCTTCATTCTTAGTGATATTGGAAGGCATGTATGCTCCTAGATGTAGAGAATGAACTTGTGCTCGGTTTTATGGAAAATCAGATATCCAATCACCATGGCGAGAATTGCCCAGAAGGCACAGCTTAGTAGCACCGCGGCGCTCGGGCTCCTTTGGTACAGGAAGATGTCACGCATGAACATGACGAACGCGTACATGGGGTTTGCTCTCAAGATGGTCTGCATGAGAGGGCCCATGCCGTTAATCATCGCGATATCCCAGAACAAGGGGGTAGCATAGGTCCATGCGGTCATGATTACGCCCCAGAGGTGGATGACATCGCGGAAGAATACGGACAGCGCGGAAAGAGCAAGTCCAACGCCCATGCAGAAGAGCATGAGCAGGAGGAGGCCAACGGGGAGCCAGATGATGTGCCAGGTGGGCATGATACGGAACCAGAGCATTACGATTGCGACTGCGATGAGGGAAAAGAAGAAGTTCACGAGTGCGAAAAGAACCTTTTGAATCGGGAAGACCGCGCGGTGAATTTTAACCTTTTTCAGCAGCGAGGAAGAACCGATGATCGAGGTCAACGAGGAACTCGTCGCGTCGTTCATGAGGCCGAACGTGATGTTGCCCAAAATGAGGTACAGGGGGTAGTTTACGATGTTTTCGCCGCGGAGGCCAACGAAGAAGGTGCTAAAGACTGCGGCCATGACGATCATCATGAGGAGTGGATTGAGAACGCTCCACAGTACGCCGAGGAAGCTTCGACGATACTTGAGTTTGAAGTCTTTTCCAACAAGTTGCTTGAGGATGTAAATGTCCTTTTTGAGACCGCTTTCCGCGTGAACGGGAACAGTGTTTTGGTTGGCTGTAGCCACTGGTTGACCACCTTCGCGTTTAGATGTTTCGTATTCGGTTATAGTAGCATCACGGTCGCCGTGTCATAGAATCTGCGCGAGGCCGTGTCGTTTTCGCTCTGCGTGCGGCTGTGTCCTATATGAATGTGAAGCTGTTCTTCATGGGTGCTAAAACGGACGTTAGCTTTGTGCTTCCCGTCGCAACGCACAATATCGAGCAACGGTTCTTGGGTCTCAGCGAGTGGCTGGATGTGGTTAGAGATGATACCCGGACGGTGCGCGAGCAGATGGGGAGAGAATTGGGGATGTTCGCTGCATCGCCCAACAATCAAAGGATAGTCTGTCCAAGATGTACGACGTTTTGGCGTCCATGCAGCGTGCGCTTATTGATGCACGCGACCGTATTTCGAAGCTGGACTCCCTTTAGGAAAGACCGAGCTATTGCAATCTTGAATATTTATCCCTCAACAGTGAGTGCATCGGGCGTCTGATTTTGCTCGCTGGATGGTATGGCGCGAGCAATTGCGGAGACGAGCTTATGATGCGCACGATGCTTTAGCACCTTGAGGGCGGGAGGCATCTCGGTTCTTTTATAGGATGATCCAGGCTATGATTTCAGCGGGCTTCTCGCATACGCCGACTAGATTCACTACCCTCGTTCCACTTGAGAGCTGTGTCAGTTCTCCGAGTATTTCAATGTTTTGGTTTGGACTAGTGGTGCCATACTGGATGAGAAGCAGTCCTCCCACGATCCCAAGAATATCAATACGGGCAACCTTTTCATTTGGTTGAACGAGGAGATAAAGAAGTACGGCAAAGACGTGTGCGCCGTGGGGTTGAGCGCCAACGCCACCCTAAATCGTGGAACCGAATATTCCGAGCGCCTTGATGCGGTGATAAGGAGATGCCACCATATTTCTATGCGGGATGGGTATTCGATCGAGACCTTGAGGGCGGCGGGCGTAGATGTGGCTTCCGTTTAGCTGCGCGAGGACATCGTGTTTGGAAACTCCCAGATCGGTCGCAGGATAGTTCGCGATTCGTCCTCCAGCGTGGTTGGCGTAGTTTTTATGATGGGGGACGTGACGGTTGAGCATAATCACCGTGTCCTTTCTTATATGCTTGAGATGCTTGAACTGCCCGATGGCTTGCTTGCTAATATGTTCCGAATGCTCGATGAAATCTGCAGTTCAATTGTAGGGCTTCGAGCTCAGTTATAATGTTTTATGCTCTGTAGTTCAGGAGATTGGCTGTTATGACCCCAAAAGTATCTGTAGTGGTTCCCGTTTACAACGTCGCCACTTTTCTCCCCGCCTGCCTTGATTCGATTTGCGCTCAGACGCTAAAGGATATTGAGATTATTGTTGTAAACGATGGTTCGACTGACAACTCGCTCGAGATTGCGCGTGAGTATGAGGCGAAGGATGAGCGTGTTAAGGTTCTTACCAAGGAGAACCGGGGGTATGGACATACGATGAATCTCGGGTTTTCCCATGCCAAGGGCGAGTACATCGGAATCGTTGAATCCGATGATTGTGCTCGTCCCGAGATGTTCGAGACTCTCTACGATCTTGCCGTTAAGAACGATGCGGATATGGTTCGCTCGAATTACTGGAACATGTCTGAAAACGGCACCCGCTTTGATCTGGTGGACGTGCTGAACTTGTCCGATGCTCCTTACGAATCTGCGTTCGACACCGTTAATCACCCCGACATTCTTCGCGGTAGCCCTGCAATTTGGACGTCCGTCTTCAAGGCAGCGTTCTTGAAGAAGAATGGAATTGAGTTCCTCGAGACGGCGGGCGCCTCCTTCCAGGATACTGGTTTCGCTCTTAAGACGCTCACCGCTGCGGAGCGCATGGTGATCACCCGCAAGGCATTTTTGAACTATCGCGTCGATAACGCGGGGTCTTCCGTTAAGTCCGGTGCAAAGATGTTCTGCGTTTGCGATGAATACGATTCCTTTGAGCAACATCTTGCTCGTAATCCGCAGCGTGCGCGGGCCTTCCGCTATGTGATACCTTCCAAGAAGTACGAAACGTACGTCTGGAACTATAACCGTCTCGATGCCTCCCTCAAGCCAGAGTTCATGGAGCGCATGTCGCGCGAGTTTGCTGTGACGAAGATGGCGGGCAATCTCGCGCGGTCCGCTTTCCAGGATGTCGAGTGGTACGAGCTTAACGAGCTAATCGAGAATCCCGAGCTCTTTAGCGATCGCGCTCTTACCGTTCAGTATCCTCCGCAAGATTTCAAGGAGCACATGCGCACCCTATGCGCAAACGGTGTTATTTCTCGCTTCCATATGTACGCGTCGTTCATTAAGCACGCTGTTCGTAAATAGATGATCGAGAGCCAGAGTATGACCGTAGATAAAATCGTCGATTCGAAACCGCTTGTCTCAATCGTTGTGCCGGTATATAACTCCGAGCGCTACTTGGATACCTTGCTTGATTCCTTGCAAGGCCAGACTTACCGCGAGCTTGAAATTATTTGTGTTAACGACGGGTCCAGGGACGGTAGCCTCGAGATTTTGAGGCGGCGTTCCGGTTCCGATTCCCGAATCGTGGTGATCGACAAAGAAAACTCCGGCGCAGCATCAACGCGTAACGTGGGTATCGGGCACGTTTCGGGCACCTACATGTGTTTCGTCGATTCCGATGACCGCGTCGTTCCCACCGCTATTGAGCAGTTGGTCCAGGTTGCGCTCGAGCATGATACCGATGCAGTCATTTTTGATATGGACAACTTTGATGACGAGACGGGCGAGACGTCCCCCACAAACGCCGTCGTAAAAGAGTTCGTACCTGCCGGTGTTGTGTTCCGGTCCTCCGATATCGATAACTTTTACAAGCGCGTTGTTGGCTTTACCGTAAACAAGCTCTATCGAACGGAGTACCTCAAGGCGATTTCTCTTCGTTTTCCCATGGTGGGAGCCCATGAGGATATGCCCTTTACCTATATTGCGCTGAGCGCCGCGGAACGGCTATATTACCTCGACGAGACGCTTTACTACTACCGTAGAGCGCGAGAGGGGAGCCTGAGCGATGGTACCAACGATGACTATCGCTACATGCTCGACGCGCTTCTTTCGTTTCGCGATGGCTTGAAGGAGCATGGCCTTTGGCAGGAGTGCGGCAGGAACTTCGTAAATTACGCGCTTCATATGTGCCACTGGAAGTACACGGTACTTGGAAGGCGCAACCGTTGGGCCTTCGGCGGGGATTGCCGAGCTCGCGTCTTCGAGCTTTTTGATATTCCCTGCCATGAACGGAAGTTCTTCTTTGACGAGGATGACTATGCGTTTTTTGGGCATGTGGCGCATCCATCGCTTGTCTACCGCATGGTGACTTGGGGCAGCTTCGCTCTCCTGCGTCTCCAACGCGCATGTTCTCGGTAATTACAGTTTAATGAAAAGAAATCGGGCGGTCCAATATGGACCGCCCAGTCCTCGCTGAAGATGTTGGTGTTCGTCGACTCGGTGGGCCTGTGCGCGACGACGTGGTCGCACGGGCGGTGGAGGAACGTTGCCATGTCCTGGCGGTACACCGGCACCATGGGCCGGAAGGTGCCGTTGGGGTAGCCCGTGGAGATGCCGGCCTGGGCGAGCCAGCCTATGTCCCCGGCGTGAGGCGTGGCGTCCATCACGTCTGAGAACTGGGATGCGCGGGTGGGCGTGGGCGCCAATGCGACTATAGCAAGGGCCAGGTAAATGGCTGCCGATAGCAATCTCCTAAATCAATGTTTGATGAAAGGGCGTTTCTTCTATACTCTTTCATGTTGACCGCTGTTGGCCGGTGATTGAAGGGTGCTGCTATGAAGTCCGCACGTGTCTCTAGGTACATGTTGCTAATGATGTCCGTTTTGGTTGCGTTGCTCTTTTTTTCAATGGGTGGAACGAGCGCTTTTGCAAGTGAGCCCGAGGGGGCGTCTGGCTCTAACGACTCTGGAACGCTGGAGGGGAACCCCACCGATCTTTCATTCGTGTATATGGGCGACAAGAGCATTTCCCTAGGGGATGAACAGTACGTTGTTGTTGGCTTTGCTGTTGAAGTGGGACAGCCGGAGCTTCGGGTGGTAGACGAGGAGTCGGGGGCCTTTCAGGTTATCGATCCGGTGAAATACGTGGACGGTGCTGCTTTGTTTGCTGTGCCGGGCGCTGAGGCTTCTACGTATCGCGTTTTCTCCGTTACCTATTTGCTGCCATCGTCTGGGAGCGATGCACGATACGAGGTTTCTCTATCAGGCGATTCTTTGAATTCTACCGAAGGGACGTTCACCGTTCTTTCTGAAGGCGAGGGCTCCAGCGAGGGCGGCGTATCCATCCAGGCGTATTCGCTAGCGGATGATGGCGGCTACGTCGAGGAGGACCTGCGTACCGTAATGGCGCTCTCTTCTGCTGGCGATATTAATGGAGACGGTCGCTTTACCGTGGTTCTCGATCCGGGCCATGGGGGTAGCGATCCCGGGGCCTGCGCGAACGGTTTGAGGGAATCTGACCTAACGCTTAAAATCGCTCGTTACTGCCGCGATGAGCTTGAACGTTACGCTCACACTGATGTATACATGACGCGCGACGGCGATTGCGATGTCGAACTAGCTTCTCGTACGGACTTTGCCAAGTCCGTATCTGCCGACTTTTTCATTAGCTTTCACATTAACTCCGGCGGCGGAAAGGGCGCTGAGGTGTGGATTCCCGCCGTTAGCAATTGGTATCCCGCTTATCATGGCGTAGGTGAGGATATTGCAAAGATAATGCTTGATAAATTCGAGGCTCTCGGTCTTGTTGATCGTGGAACGCAGTGGGATTACTACGAGTTGAATGGCAAGCGGCTGTACTATCCCGACGGCTCGTGGGCCGATGCGTTCGCTGTTATTCGCGGATGCCGTAATGCGGGAATTCCCGCGATTCTTGCGGAGCATGGCTTCGTCGACAATGCGAGCGATGCTGCCTTTTTGAGCAACGAGGCAAATCTGAAGAGCCTTGGTATCGCCGACGCCCAGGCGATCGTGGAGCATTTCGGGCTTACCTTCCCCGTGTCCCTGTTTGGATTCTCGGACGTGTTTGACGACACTCCTCATTCTTCCGAGATCGGCTGGCTTGCAGCCGCGGGGATTTCCGAGGGCTTCCCGGATGGTACCTTCGGCGGGGAGCGGGGGGTTACGCGCCAAGACATGGCCGCGTTTCTTTACAGGCTCGCCGGTTCGCCCGCATATGAGCCCTCGAAATATGACAAGACGCGTTTCTCGGATGTGGATGAACGGACGCCTCACGCCAAGGAGATCTGGTGGCTTGCCTCGACTGGTATATCCGCTGGCTTTTCCGATGGAACCTTTGGGGGCATGCGTGACGTCACGCGTCAGGACATGGCTGCGTTCATGAGGAGGTTCGAGTCGTGCTTCTATGGAGGAGCTTCAGATGGCTTCTCTGCTAGCTCCGAGGACAAGAGCGCGTTTGCCGATGTGGACGAGTCGACCCCTCACGCGCAGGATATCTGGTGGCTCGCTTCTGCGGGTATTTCCAACGGTTTCGATGACGGGACGTTTAGGGGATGGGCGACGGTTGCGCGCCAGGATATGGCTGCGCTTTTCTATAGGTTGGGTAATTTGTCCAGCTACCAGCCTTCAGATTCTGATAAGGCTCGCTTCTCAGATGTGGACGATTCGACCCCACACGCCCAGGATATTTGGTGGCTCGCTTCGGAGGGTGTAACCCAGGGTTTCTCCGACGGCACGTTCGGTGGGTCCCTGGCCGTCACCCGACAGGACATGGCGGCATTTCTTTATAGGCTCGCCGGGTCGCCAGCCTACACGCCTTCCGATGCTGAAAGGGCTCGTTTCTCCGATGTGGGTGATTCTACTCCTCATGCAAAGGAGATTTGGTGGCTTGCCTCAACCGGTATTTCTTCAGGTTTTCCTGACGGAACCTTCGGTGGCATGAGGGCCGTTGCTCGTCAGGACATGGCGGCGTTTATGCGGCGCTTCTACGAGCGATTTGCCCAGACGACCCAGTTCAAGAATTGGGTTGTGACCGATAGAGCCAAACTGCGCTTCCTGGATGTCGACGCTAGCACGTCGCATGCCGAGGACATTTGGTGGTTGGCAGCTATGGGCATTTCAACAGGCTATGAAGATGGAACATACAGGGGATCGGTGTCTGTTGCTAGGCAAGACCTTGCAGCCTTCCTTAACAGATTGAATATCCGCGTTAATCGTGCGGGTAGCGCCTCCGACTACTCGATTATGGGTGCAACGAGTGCGCGTCTCGAGCAGTTCGTGAAGTACTACCAGAGCTCGGGCGCTACGTACCCTGCTTCCGTGTATACGGGAAAGGGCGCTGCGACTATAGAGGACTTCGGGCGCATCGTTATGGAGGAATCTGCAGCTGAGGGCGTAAAGGCCGAGGTTGTGTTTTGCCAGGCCATGAAGGAGACCGGATGGCTACGCTTCGGAGGCTCCGTTAAGCCCGATCAATGTAACTTTGCGGGGCTTGGCGCGGTGGACTCTTCGGCGGCTGGTGCGGTATTTCCCGATGTTCGAACTGGCATTCGTGCTCAGGTGCAGCACCTTAAGGCTTATGCATCTACGGATGTTTTGGTGAACCCGCTTGTTGATGGTCGCTTTAATCTGGTTCCTAGGGGCTGCGCACCAATGCTCGCTGCTCTTAATGGCAGGTGGGCTGTTCCGGGGAGTGGCTATGGTCAGAGCATCTACAGCATGATTAGGTCGCTCGTTTTGCAGTAATCTCAGCTTTGATTTCTGTTCTACGTGAAGGGGGCATTGATCCAATCTACTTGGTCCTCTATTGGAACTTCAGCTTCATTGCCAGGGCATGTCTGCTCGCACTTGTTGCGTTCACCGATTCCACCAGCTTGATCCACGGGGATTAGTGGCTGGGTGCTACACTCGGACCGGCACAGCGCCGGTGCACGTGCCCGGCGCGCTATGGAAAGGGGTGCACCATGGAACGCACCATCTTGACTGTCAAACGCGAGTTCCTCTCAGCGGTGCTCCTGCAAGTGGTCCATCGACTCTGCAGGCGCGCTCGTGATTGAGCCCCTCGACGGAGCATCGGGGGAGCTTGATTATTCGGATTCAGATGGCATGCCCCCGTGGTTCGAATATAGGGATAGGATTTCGTCCGCTGTGTTTAGGGGCTCCGTCTCAGCAGTCGGCGTGCAGTTTCTGTTTTCAAATTGTTCTCTTATAAAATCCGTTGATCTCTCGGGCCTCGATACATCTTCGGCGACGAGTATGTACTTCATGTTCGCAGACTGCTCGTCCCTCGCCTCGGTTGACCTCTCCGATCTTGACACCTCCTCGGTGACGGACATGGACTCCATGTTCGACGGGTGTTCGTCTCTTGCCCGCATCGCTCTCGGCTCCGGTTTTAGCTTCGAAGGCTCGGGTGGTTCACGTCAATGCTCGTTGCCTGATGGGTATTGGAGGGCATCTTCAGGCCATGCGGTTTACGCTGCTGCGGACGTGCCGAGCGGTAGGGCGGTCGTGTACAGCAGGCCTACATTCCATGATGCGATCGCTTCCACCCCGCATCTGGACGACGTGTCCTGGCTCGCCGCTTCCGGCATCTCCACCGGCTACTCGGACGGTAGCTTCCGCCCCTTCGCGGACGTGGCCCGCTGCGACATGGCGGCCTTCCTCTACCGCCTTGCGGCCGGCCCCGCCTTCGAGTCTGCGTCCGAGCAGTCCGTCGCCTTCTCGGACGTGAGCGCCTCGACTCCGCATTACCGCGAGATACTCTGGCTCGCCTCCACCGGCGTCTCGATGGGCTGGTCCATGTCCGACGGCACCTCCCAGTTCCGCCCCTTCGAGGTGGTGAAGCGCGCCGACATGGCCACCTTCCTGCACCGCATGTCCGACAAGGGGCTCGTGGGGTAGGGGTTGCCCATTATAGTTTGAAATGAGCTATTCGATTGTCCGTTGATTGCGAAAGCGGGAGTCGGATACGATTCAAGCAAGCCCGACAGGGCCGCCGATCGGGCGCCCGCGGACGGCCTTCTGCCCCTGCCCCGTAGAGGGCCCGGGGGGGTGTTGCCGACGCGGACGCCGCCGTTTCAGACGACTGATAGGAAACTGCCGGACCCTCCTGCGACGGCCGGGTCACGGCCAGGTAATGCGGGTGTCGCGGGAAACGGCTTCTGATCGACCGACGATTGGAGGATACCATGCACCTGACCGCATCGGAGGCGAGAGGGGCCGTCCTCGGCCTCGACGTCGGCGAGGCGTCCCACTGGGCCTGCCTGCTCACACCCGACGGCGAGGTCGCCGTCAACCGGCCCGTGGAAAACACGGAGCGAGCGCTCGACGACCTGCTCTCGCAGGTCGACGCCTCGACACTCGTGGTCGTCGACCAGGTGCGCAACATCGGGGCGCTGCCCATAGCGAGGGCCAGGGCGGCCGGCCTGCCCGTGGCGTACCTGCCCAGCATCGCGGCGCACCAGGCGTCGAGGCTGTTCCCGGGCGACGCCAAGACCGACGAGCGCGACGCGCACGTGATCGCCGGGACAGCCACGGGCGTGCCCGACGCGCTGCTGCCGGTGCCCGAGCGCGACGAGGCGCTGGGGGCGGCGAGGTCGCTGGCGTCGCAGCGCAACCACCTGGTGACGTGCGGCACTCGAGACAAGAACAGGCTCCGCTCGATGCTCCTGGAGTCCTGCCCCGCGTTCGAGGCCCTCGTCGACCCGTCGGACGCCAGGTGGCTCCGCGTCCTGGAGCGCCTGGGAGGCCCCTGGGCCATCGTCGACGCGGGGAGGGCGGCGTTCGGGGCGCTCACGCGCGGCGCCGACAGGTCCGCAATGGCGGCGGCGTGGGATGCGGCGGCCTCGTCGACGCGACCGGCCGAAATCATGGTCAAAGCCGAGAACCCCCAGGTAAGCATGCTCGCACGCCGCATATCGGAGGCCATGTCCGAGGTCGCGAGGCTCGACCGCGAGATAGCCGGGCTGCTCGAGGAGGACGGCACCTACGCGTGCCTGATGACCGTGCCGGGGATCGGCCCCCGAACGGCCTCGGAGCTCGCGATAGCCATCGACATCTCGGCGTTCCCCGACCATGACCACCTGGCTTCCTACTGCGGCGTGGCGCCGCGCAACAGGCAGTCCGGCACGTCGATATCGTCGGTGACGGCGTCGAGGCAGGGGAACAAGAGGCTGAAGAACCTGCTGATCTTCTCATGCAACTCGCTGGTGAGGTCCAAGGGGAGGTTCGGGGAATACTATCGGTCGTGCCGCGCCCGCGGCATGTGCCACGGAGAGGCCCTCAAGGCCGTGGCGAGGAAGAGGCTGAAGGTTATATACGCGGTCATGCGGGACAAGGCCCCCTACGCGGCCTAGCCCCGCAAAAATGAAAGAGAGCTGCCGCGCCGATGGGCTGGCGCCAGCATGGAGAGAACCTAGGTCGCTCAACGGAGAAAACCGTTGACAAAACTATAGGAACACCCATTACAGTCTGAAATAGGCCATCGATAAATTTCGATGGCGAGCATTCGGC
>NZ_QROM01000021.1:322-35694 GCF_003474365.1 Collinsella sp. AF38-3AC | reverse complement strand
GGGCGCCTTCCTCTGAGAAGTTCGCGAAGCCCACTTCTCAGAGGAAGGCGCCCGCCCGGAGGCGGCCCCAGCGCGAGGCCGTCCCGGATGCTATTCGTTGTCGCCGGCAGTTAGCTGCGTTGCGGAGAGCGCGCCGTCGGCTGCGGTTGCGGCAGCGGCGTCGGGCCAGACCCAGTCGGTAAAGGCCGGGTGATCGAAGCCCTCGTCGCACGCGAACTCAAAGGCCTCGGTGCGGAAGGCCTCCCACTCATCAATCTGCTCGGCAAACTTATCGGCGTCGACCATGCGCAGCACGTCGGCGGCCAGGGCCCAACGATCCATGTTGTTCAGGCGCAGCATGTCGAACGGCGTGGTCGTGGAGCCCTTCTCCTCGTAGCCGTGGACGCGGAACGCGTCGTGTCCGGGGCGGTTCCAGATCAGGCGGCGAATCGTGCCGGCATAGGCGTGGAACGCGAAGAGCACGGGCTTCTCGCCGCAGCCAAACAGCTCAGCCCAGCGCTCGTCGCTTATAGCCTGGTCGTTCTCGCAGACGTTCTGAATCTTGAGCAGATCGACCACGTTGACGAACCATACCTTAATGCCCAGCTCGCGCAGCATATCGGTTGCAGCCAGAGCCTCGAGCGTCGGCACGTCGCCACACGTGGCGACCACGACGTCGGCCTCGCCGAGCGAGTCGGCGGTCGATGCCCACTCCCAATTTGCGACGCCCTCGGCGAGCTCGGCCTTTGCCTCGTCGACCGTCTGGAAGGTCGGGGCGGGCTGCTTGCCGCAGAAGATGGCGTTGACGCAGTCGGTGGACTGGTAGACGCGCTCGGCCACGGCGAGAGCCATGTTAGCGTCGGCCGGATAGTAAGCGTTCACGATATGCGTGTCGTTGGCCTTGTTGAGCAGCAGGTCGATAAAGCCAGGATCCTGGTGCGAGAAGCCGTTGTGGTCCTGACGCCAAACATGGCTCGACAGCAAAATGTTGAGGCCGCTGATGGGGGCACGCCACGGAATCTCGCGCTTGGTAGCCTCGAGCCACTTGCAGTGCTGGTTGACCATGGAGTCGACCACATGGACAAAGCTCTCGTAGGAGCTCCACACGCCGGAGCGGCCGGTGAGCACATAGGCCTCGAGGAAGCCCTCGCACTGGTGCTCGGACAGCTGCTCGACAACCTTGCCGGAGCCAGCGAGCAGCTCGTCGTTGGCCTCGTCCTCGTAGAAGCCGGCATCCCACTGCTTCTTGGTCACCTTATAAGCGGCCTGCAGGCGGTTGGACGCGGTCTCGTCGGGACCGAAGATGCGGAAGTCGTCCATGTTCTTGGCCAGAACGTCGGCAGTGTACTCACCAAAGACGCGGGCAGCCTCGGTGGAGCCCCAACCATGGCCCTTCTCGGCGACGGGAATCTCGTGGGCGTGGATATCGGGCAGCTCGAGCTCGCGACGCACCTTGCCGCCGTTCGCGTTGGGGTTGGCGCCAATACGCAGCTCGCCGGTCGGCATAAAGGCCGTTACCTCGGGGCGCACCTGGCCCTCGGGCGTAAAGAGCTCCTCGGGCTTGTAGGAGCGCAGCCACTCGCGCAGCACGCGGAAGTGCTCGTGAGTGTCCTTGGCGCTTGCCAGCGGCACCTGATGGGCGCGCCAGGAGTCCTCGGTCTTCTTGCCGTCGATCTGCTTGGGGCAGGTCCAACCCTTGGGCGTACGGAACACAATCATGGGGTAGGCCGGGCGGACCACGGTCTCGCCCGCGGCAGCCTGGGCCTGCGCGGTGGCCTTGATGTCACAAATCTCGTCAAAGACCTGCTCAAACAGGGCGGCAAAGCGCTCATGGATGCTTGCGTGGCTCTCGTCGTCAAAGCCGGCGATAAAGAAGTGCGGCTTATAGCCCATACCCTCAAAGAACTTGGTGAGCTCTTCGTCGGACACGCGGGCGAGGATGGTGGGGTTGGCGATCTTGTAGCCGTTGAGGTGCAGGATCGGCAGGACGATACCGTCGGTTGCCGGGTTCACGAGCTTGTTGGACTGCCAAGAAGTCGCGAGCGGACCGGTCTCGGACTCGCCGTCGCCCACCACGGCCACGGCCAGCAGGCTCGGGTTGTCCATGACGGCACCGTAAGCGTGGCTGAGCGTGTAGCCGAGCTCGCCGCCCTCGTGGATGGAACCGGGCGTCTCGGGCGCAAAGTGGCTCGGGATGCCGCCGGGATAGGAGAACTGGCGGAAGAACTTCTGCAGGCCGGCCTCGTCATTGGTGATGTCGGGGCGGATCTCGCGGTAAGTACCGTCGAGCAGCGACTGAGCGGTGCCGGCGGGGCCACCGTGACCCGGGCCCATCAAGAAAATGGCGTTCTGGTTGTGATCGGCAATAAGGCGGTTGACGTGGCCGAACAGGAAGTTGATGCCGGGCGTGGTGCCCCAGTGACCAACCAGGCGATGCTTGACGTCCGAACGACCGAAGTCGCGCGCCTCGCCAGTCTTATCGTCGACAAAGTCAGCGCGCATCAGCGGGTTGGAGCGAAGGTAGATCTGACCGACGGACAGGTAGTTCGAAGCGCGCCAATACAGATCGACACCCTCGAGCTCGGAAGCCGGCACCTCGTGCCCCAGCTTTTGCCACGGCGTCCCCAGTGTTTTAGCCATTGTTTATGTCCCTTCGCTGCGCGGTCACCCTCCGATACGGCAACCATTCGTTGGGACTAGTATATTTGCTAAAACGTTTTATCATGGTGAAAAAACGTTTTACCATCTCTATCAAACACGCCAATTGGCAAAACGCAACATTCACCTGCGGCATTGCCTGTCACAGATGCTCCACATTCGATCTTCTCGAATTGATAAACATGTTTAGTTGTATTTAGTAAGTTCTAGAACGCTGCCCTTCACAATGAGAGCAGGCTCCAGAACCACTTCTTCGGCACGCCTGCCGCCCTTGCCGGCAAGACGTTTGGACATGCAACCAAAGGCATGCTCGGCAAGCACGCCCGGATCCTGCTCGATCGCGGTCAGCGCCGGCTCAAAGAGAACGTCGGCAGCCGAGTTGTCATAGCTCACCACCGAGATATCGCCCGGGATGCTCTTCCCCATCTCGTGCAAGCGCTTGAGCAAACCGAGGGCGATGTTGTCCGAACTTGCGAACACGGCGGTGGCATCGGTTGCGAGCACCGCCTCCGAGGCCTCGTAGGCACTCGGAATGTAGTACTCGCTCTCGAACTCCAAGCGCGCGTCGATGGGCAGGCCAACCTCGCGCAGCGCGCGTTCATAGCCGGCAAGTCGTTTGCGACCCGTATTGGAGCGACGCGCGTTAACCAAGCAGGCAATACGGCGGTGGCCCTGCTCGATCAGATAGCGGGTGGCCATATAGCCGCCCATCTCGTGGTCGAACATCACCTTGTCGCACTCGAGCCCCTCAATGGCACGGTCGACCATTACAGCCGGGATGGGAAGGTGGCTGACTTCCTCGCGCAGGGCGCGGTCGTCGGAGAACTCGTCACCTACCACCAGGAAGACGCCATCGACACCGCGCGTCACCAGCTGACGCAACAGCTCCAGATCGTCATCGGCGCTTCCGCCCGAGCTGGTAATAAAGAGCGCGTAGCCGTCCTCGCGGCAGCGCTTTTCCAAGCTGCCGGCGAGCGAGGCGAAAAAGCGGCTCTCGATGTTGGGAACGATAAGGCCCAGGGTGCGCGACTCGCGCATGACCAGGCTGCGCGCGATCTGGTTGGGAACATAGTGATTGCGCGCCGCAACCTCCTTGATGAGTTTGCGGTTTTCTTCCGAGATGCGACAGGGCCGATTATTGAGAACAAGCGAGACCGATGAAGGGGAAAGCCCCACCTCTTGGGCAATCTGCTTGAGGGTGACTTTGTTGGCCATCTCGCTCCTTCCGGGTTTACGCGCAATCTCTTGAAAGTATAGCGACTGCCCCTCTACCTCGATGATAAACACTTTATCAATCCGGTGGACGGCAGTTTTATCGCCGCCAGCGCACCAAATACATCTGGGTGGGGTATATTGCAATCGATTGATGAGAACGACCACCAAAAGGCGGATATTCGTATGCACGAGAACGACTTTTTTAACGAGGACCTGCTGTGCGCGCTCGCTGGCGTTGCCGGCGAGGACAACGTGTTGATGAGCGAGCCCATGCGCGAGCACACCACGTTTAAGATCGGTGGCCCGGCCGATGTCTTTGTCACGCCCGATACCGAGCAGGGCCTCGTCGCCACGCTTGACACCTGCTATCGCTGTGATCTGCCGCTCACCATCGTAGGCAACGGCTCGGACCTGCTCGTCGGAGACAAGGGCATCCGCGGCGTCGTCGTGGCGCTGGGCGAGGGCCTCTCCGACATTACGGTCGACGGCACGCACGTCACGGCGGCAGCCGGCGCCCTGCTTTCCGATGTCGCCGCGGCAGCAGCCGAGGCCGGCCTCACCGGCATGGAGCCCATCTCGGGCATCCCCGGATCGGTCGGCGGCGCCTGCTACATGAACGCCGGTGCCTATGGTGCCTGCATGGCCGATGTGCTGGAGTCTGTGCGTGTCTACAAGCCCGCCCGCATGCTCGACGACGGCACCCGCGGCAGCGGCAACATCATCGAGTTCGATGTCGATGAGCTCAACCTGGGCTATCGCAAGAGCCGCATTGCCGACGACGGCTTCATCGTTCTTTCGGCCACCTTCAATCTCGCCCCGGGCAACGCCGCGATGATCAAGGCCGACATGGACGAATACCGCCAGCGCCGCGAGGACAAGCAGCCGCTCGACATGCCGAGCGCCGGCTCCACCTTCAAGCGCCCCGAGGGCTACTTTGCCGGCAAGCTCATCATGGACGCCGGCCTGCGCGGCCATGCCGTCGGCGGTGCGCAGGTAAGCGAGAAGCACTGCGGCTTCATCGTCAACGCCGACCACGCCACCGCAGCCGACGTCGACGAACTCATCCGCGACATCCAAGCCAAAGTCAAAGACCAATTCGGAGTAGACCTAGAACCCGAAGTTCACCGAGTAGGCGAATTCCTCTAACAAAGAAGGCCCCGAAAGGGGCCTTCGCCATATTTATTCAGATAAACCAGTCCGGTATGTGACGTATTGGACCCGAGAGGTCCGTGGCTGCCCGAAAGGCATTAGGTTGATCGCAAGTTCCGCACGAGCCGGAGAGCACTTAATGTGCTCTCCGTGCGAGCAGGACTGTCCAAGCAGGCAACCTAATGCCTTTCGGGCAGCCACGGACCAACTTACTTCAAACCGCAGTTACGACAGCACCACGCCGCCAAGCCAGCCCCAACGCACGCCAGAGCCAGTACCGTAAAAGCTAATAAACGAGTCAAGCGACTTAGACGTAATGGCACCCTCGTTGCTCATAACGATGCCGCCGCCAACGTAGATACCCACATGACCGTAGATAAGACCCGGAGCACCCGTGCCGCTGTGCGAGGAATCGGCAACGATCATGCCCACCTGCAGCGCCGAGCGGTCAGAGCTATAGCACCAGGCGTTAAACATATCGCACGCGTTACCGCCAAAGTAGCCAACGCCGGCGTTGCGGAAGACGTTGGTAACCCACGCTGCGCACCAGTTCTGACCCGGGGAAGGCGTGGAGTAGCACGCGTTGACGACGGCCTGCTGCTTGCCCGATCCGGCATTCTGCTGCGGAGTTCCGGGAGCATACGATCCGCCACCCGAGCTCGAACCGCCCGAGTAGGAATTGTTCTTGTTCGCGGCGGCGGCAGCGGCGGCGGCCTTCCTGGCAGCCTCCTCGGCCTGGGCGGCAGCGAGGATCTCGGAATCGCGCTGAGCCATGAGCTCCTTGACGTCGTCGGAAAGACCGTTCAGCACGGTCTGGACTTCTTGCTGCTTGGCCTGCATATCCTGCATCTGAGCCGTCTGCTGGTCCTTGAGCTTCTCCAAGTCGGCCTTTTGTGCTTCGAGCTCGGTCTTCTGTGCGTCGAGCTCAGCCTGAATCGTCTGGATATCCTCGATGGCATCGCGGTCGCTCTTGTTAATCTTCTCAACGTAATGCGCGTTGGCGACGAGTTCCTCAAACGAGCCTGAGGCCAGCAGCAGCGACAGGATGTTCGTGCCGCCGGACTTGTAGCTGGCGGCCACGCGATCGGAAAGATCGCCGCGTTTCTTTTTGAGCTCGGCCTTCTTCTCGTCAATCTGCGCCTGCGTGTCGTCGATCTGGCCCTGTACGCCCTCGATATCGTTGAGGGTCTGGGCATTCTTGCTGGCCAGCGCCGCGTATTCATTTGCGATGCTGTCGAGCTGGGCCTGAACCTCGTCGAGCTGGGCCTGGGCGGCATTCAGTTTATCGGTGGTTTCTTTGGAAGCCTCCGCCGCATGGGCGCGAGTGGGCAAGCCAAAAAGAACTGCCGCAGAAGTGGCGCCGAACAGGGCCTTGAGGGCGGTACGGCGCGAGAGCTCCTGGGAAAGGATGGAATCGCTGTTTGGTGACATATGTACTCCGTTACATGCTTATTTATATGTCGCTCAATTCATACATATTAGCGTACATATGGCGCGTCCCAACGATTTCCACGAACGGCAGGAAACTGCAAGGTCGACGGCTCGTAAGCAAATGCCAAAGATCAGGTTATGCGTACGCAAGCTCTTGTATGAGTACGTTAACATAATCCTCTGATTTTCCCGCCGCGTACGTTTTTTGGAACAACTGTCTGCGCTATACTCCCCTGAAGAAGTGTTCCTGATTCGATAGGAGACTACATGTCCAAAGCACTCGACCCCAAAGACACCTGCGTCCTCGTTACCGGTGGCGCCGGCTTTATCGGCTCGCACACCGTCGTTCAGCTGCTAGAGGGTGGCTACCAGGTCGTCATCGTCGATGATCTCTCCAACTCCAGCGCCGTCGCCGTCGACCGCGTCAAGACCATCGTGGGCGACGAGGCCGCCAAGAACCTCACCTTCTACGAGGCCAACGTGCTCGACCGCGATGCGATGAACAAGATCTTCGATACCCATCAGATTGACCGCGTCATCCACTTTGCCGGCTTTAAGGCCGTCGGCGAGTCGGTGAGCAAGCCCGTCGAGTACTACCACAACAACATCGAGAACACCCTGGTGCTCATCGACGTCATGCGCAATCATGGCTGCAAGTCCATCATCTTCTCGAGCTCCTCGACCGTCTACGGCGACCCGGACAACCCACCCGTCACCGAGGAGGATCCTAAGAAGCCCGCGACCAACCCCTATGGTTGGACTAAGTGGATGATCGAGCAGATCCTTATGGACGTCCACACCGCCGACCCCGAGTGGGACGTCGTGCTGCTCCGTTACTTCAACCCCATCGGCGCTCATCCGTCGGGCCTGATCGGCGAGGACCCCAAGGGCATCCCCAACAACCTGGTGCCCTATGTCGCCCAGGTCGCCGTGGGCAAGCTCGAGGCCGTTCAGGTCTTCGGCAACGACTACCCCACCCCCGACGGCACCGGCGTGCGCGACTACATCCACGTGTGCGATCTGGCCTCTGGTCACGTTGCCGCCCTTAACTGGATGAACGGCAAGACCGGCGTCGAGATCTTTAACCTGGGCACCGGCACCGGCACCTCGGTACTCGAGGTCGTCGCCGCCTTCTCCAAGGCTTGTGGCAAGGAGCTACCCTACGTGATCCGCGAGCGCCGCGCCGGCGACATCGCCGCCAACTGGTGCGATGCCTCCAAGGCCGAGCGCATGATGGGCTGGAAGGCCCAGTACGACATCGCGGACATGTGCCGCGATAGCTGGAACTGGCAGAGCCACAACCCCAACGGCTTCGCCGACGCCGAGTAGCAAAAACCTACATACCGCTCTTGCCCCGATTTCACGTTGTGAGGTCGGGGCTTTTTTCATGGCATATAGCCATTCGCCGAAAATCGACCAACTTTTTTATCTTGCCTATACATGTTTAAACAACATGTTTTACAATAGGCATATCGAATCAGAACACCGGAGGCGGACTGCACACCCATTGGCAGGCCGACCCCACAACAAGAAGGTTGGTGAGCGCATTCATGGAGCGTGCAAGCGGCGTCCTCATGCCCGTCTCATCTCTGCCCGGACCATACGGAATCGGCGGCTTTGGCTGGAATGCCTACGACTTCGTCGATTTTCTCGCCTCGTGCAAACAACATTACTGGCAGATTCTGCCCCTTACGACGACCAGCTATGGCGATTCGCCCTATCAGTCGTTCTCGGCCCGCGCGGGCAACCCCAACTTCATCGACTTTGCCGAACTTATCGAGGCAGGGTATCTTGAGCAGCGCGATATCGATGGCGTGTATCTGGGATCCGACCCCAGCAATGTCGACTACGGTGCTATCTTTGGCGGCCGCCGTCAGATTCTCGACCGCGCCGCCGAGCGCTTTGCCGCCGATAAGCCGGCAGATTTCGATGACTTTATCCAGGCCAACGAGGACTGGCTCATCCCCTACTGTGAGTTCATGACCGTCAAAGAGGAGTGCGGTCTCAAGGCGTTTTGGGAGTGGCCCGCGGAGCTCCGCACCCGCGGCGAGTCTTCCGCCAAGGTCTGCGCCGACCATCCGGCGCGCATGCTCTACCACCAGATGACGCAGTACTTCTTCAATCGCCAGTGGAGCCGCCTCAAGGCCTATGCCAACGAGCGCGACATTCTCATCATCGGCGACCTGCCCATTTATGTCTCGCGCGACTCCGTCGAGATGTGGGCGACACCTGAGCTCTTTAAGATCGACGCCGCCGGCAATCCCGTGAGCGTCGCCGGCACGCCGCCCGACCAGTTCTCGGCCACCGGCCAGTACTGGGGCAACCCCATCTACGACTGGGACGCCATGGAGTCCGACGGCTTCTCCTGGTGGGAGGGCCGCATTCGCGCTGCCCTCGACATGTACGACGTCATCCGCCTGGATCACTTCCGCGGCTTCGAGGCCTATTGGGAGGTGCCGTTCTCCTCGCCCGATTCGTCCCACGGTTCGTGGACGCAGGGTCCCGGCCTCAAGCTCTTCAAAGCGCTCGAGGAAAAGCTCGGCACGCTGCCCATCATCGCCGAGGACTTGGGCTTCCTCACTCCCGGTGTCATCGACATGCGCGACAACTCGGGCTTCCCTGGCATGAAGATCCTGCAGTTTGCCTTTGAGGGCACCAACTCGTACTACCTGCCGCACAACTACATTGCCAACACCGTCGCCTACGTGGGCACCCACGACAACGAAACGGCACGTGGTTGGTTTGAGGGAACGGCCACCCCGCGTCAGCGCGAGCAGGCAGCCCTGTACGCCCATCAGCAGGCCGGCGAACCCATCTCCGACGCGCTCAACCGAACCATCGCAGCCAGCGTGAGCGACACGTGCATCTACACCATGCAGGACCTGCTCAACTTGGGCAATGAGGCGCGCATCAACACCCCTGCCACGCTGGGCGGCAACTGGACTTGGCGCATGCTCGACGGCGCCATCACCCGCGAGCTCGAGCACAAACTCACCGACTGGACCGAAACCTACTTCCGCATCCCGTCGGAAGCTGAAATCGAGCTTCCTCAATAGGAGCTACCGCGCCCGACCCCTCCCCACCGTGCGGACGCGCTTGCTTTTCCCGCGCGAGGCCACCCCAATCCCCTCGCGCGGGCTTCTTATGAATTGCAGACATGAAACAACCCATCACAGGAGGAAACATGCCCCAAATAAACCTCATGGAACTCGCCGAGCAGTCTTTTGGCGCCTCGCTCGAGCAGCTCGACGACCGTCGCATTTACAAGCTGCTGGTCAAGCTCGTGCAGGAGCGCTCTTCCGCCTGCCCGCTCAACAATGGCAAGAAAAAGCTCTACTACATCTCTGCCGAGTTTTTGATTGGCAAGCTGCTCATCAACAACATGATCGACCTCGGCATCTACGACGAGGTTAAGGACCAGCTCACCGCCGCAGGCCACGACCTCAACAAAATCGAAGAGTTTGAGGTTGAGCCGTCGCTCGGCAACGGTGGCTTGGGCCGTCTGGCCGCATGCTTCCTGGATTCCATCGCCACGCTGGGCTTGACCGGCGACGGCGTGGGCCTCAACTACCATTACGGCCTGTTCCGCCAGCGCTTTGTCGACAAGCAGCAGAAGGCCGTCCCCGATGAGTGGCTTGGCGAGCAGGACATCCTGGTCGATGACGACCGCTCCTACACCGTTGAGTTTGGCGATTTTGCCGTTACCTCCAAGCTCGTCAACATCGATGTGCCTGGTTACGGCCAGCCCACCAAGAACCGCCTGCGCCTGTTTGACCTGGCAAGTGTCGACGATGGCCTGGTCCCCGGCAGCTCCATCGACTTCGATAAGACCGAGATCGCCAAGAACCTCACCCTGTTCCTCTACCCCGACGATTCCGACGAGCAGGGCCGCCTACTTCGCATCTACCAGGAATACTTCATGGTGAGCAACGCCGCCCAGCTCCTGATCGACGAGGCTGTCGAGCGCGGCAGCAACCTGCACGATCTAGCCGACTACGCCGTGGTCCAGATCAACGATACGCATCCCACCATGGTCATTCCCGAGCTCATCCGCCTACTCACCACCGAGCATGGCATCGAGTTTGACGAGGCCGTGACCATCGTACGCTCCATGGTCGCCTACACTAACCACACGATTCTTGCCGAGGCCCTCGAGAAGTGGCCGCTCGCCAGCCTGCAGAAGGTCTCCCCTGCCATCGCCGACATTATCGTCAAGCTCGATGAGATTGCGAAGGCCGAGCACGATGACCCGCGCGTCGCCATCATCGACGAATACAACACCGTTCACATGGCCCACATGGACATCCACTTTGGCTTCTCCATCAACGGCGTAGCCGCCCTCCACACCAAGATCCTGGAGGACACCGAGCTTCATCCGTTCTACGAGATCTATCCCGAGAAGTTCTCCAACAAGACCAACGGCATCACCTTCCGCCGCTGGATCCATGGTGCCAACCCCGCGCTCGCCAGCCTGCTCGACGATGTGATCGGCACCGATTGGCGCAGCACCGGCAATCTGAGCAAGCTCGCCGAATTCGCCGACGACAAGGACGTTCTTGAGCGCCTGGCTGCCACCAAAGTCGAGGCCAAGAGCATCATGCGCCAGTTCATGGCGCTCGAGCAGGGCGTGACCATTCCCTCCAACGCCATCATCGATGTTCAGGTCAAGCGCATCCACGAGTACAAGCGCCAGCAGATGCTCGCGCTCTACATCATCTGGAAGTATCTCGACATCAAGAACGGCAACAAGCCCGCTCACCCCGTCACCATCATCTTTGGCGGCAAGGCGGCACCTGCCTACACCATCGCCCAGGACATCATTCACCTGATCCTGACGCTGTCGCAGTGGATTGCAAACGACCCCGACGTGGCTCCCTACCTGCAGGTTGTCATGATCGAGAACTATAACGTCACCGCCGCCGAGCGCGTGATCCCCGCCGCTGACATCTCCGAGCAGATCAGCCTGGCCTCCAAGGAGGCAAGCGGCACCTCCAACATGAAGTTCATGCTCAACGGCGCCCTAACCCTGTGCACGCTCGACGGTGCCAACGTGGAGATTGCCGAGCTCGTGGGCGACGAGAACATCTACACCTTTGGCGCCTCGTCCAAGCAGGTCGAGCAGCTCTACGCCGACGGCACCTACAATGCCGGCGCACTCTACCGCAAGCCCGGCATCAAACTGCTGGTGGACTTCATCACCAACCCCGCCTTTATGGCGACCGGCAACGCGGAGCGCCTGCAGCGTCTGCACGACGACATCAAGGGCAAGGACTGGTTCATGGCCCTACTCGACATTGAGGAGTACATCCAGACCAAGGAGCGCGTGCTGGCCGACTACGAGGACCAGGACGCTTGGATGCGCAAGGCGCTCATCAATATCGCCAACGCCGGCACCTTCTCGTCCGACCGTACGATCTCCCAGTACAACGACGAGATCTGGCACCTGAGCTAGCTCATTCCCCTTACCCATCCTCTTGAGAAACGGAGTCGTGGCAACACGGCTCCGTTTTTTGTGCCCGCACGTTACCCTGTGACCCGACTCTGCCAAACAATCTCGATCTGTAACAACTAGCCAGCAGAATTGGCACCGCCCGTTACAGAACGAGACAATCAAAACCGTCCATCTGAGTTCATCTCAATCTGTAACATCTGGCACCTAAAATTGGTTCTTCCTGTTACAGATCGAGACAAACGGAATCGTCCCGCAGCAATATCTCAATCTGTAACATCTAGCAGCTGAAATTCGTCTTTGGTGTTACAGATTTAGATGAAATGGTTAGCTCAGCGGAACCGTCTCGATCTGTAACATCTAACGTCCGAAATCGGCCCCACCTGTTACAGATCGAGACAAACGACCGGCCAGACGGCCCCAACACAAAGAAAGGCTCCCCTCTCGCCCAGTGGACGGGAGGGAAGCCTTATATGTGACCGCGGCAAAAGGATGGCAATACCGCAGTCGCCCAAAGGGAGGGTCTGGATGCACCGGGCCTAGATAAGGTTCTTGCCAGAGACCTTATCGAAGAGGTGGGTCGCGTTCTTCTCGAACTTGAACCAGATGGGGTCGCCCGCCTTGAGCGCGCCCTTGGCCTCGAGGTCGACGACGGGGATAATCAGGACAAACTGGCCGTCGGGAGCGGTCACGTGGACATGCTCGGTCGAGCCCATGAGCTCGGTCACCTCGACGGTGCCCTGGAGCGCACCCTCCTCGCCCTTGTCGGCAAGCAGGATCTGCTCGGGACGCACGCCGGCCGTAATCTCCTTCACGTCGCCGCCGTCCCAGTTGAGGGCAAGCTGTGCGCAAGTCTCGGGGGCGAGCGCCACGTTCATATCCTCGGTCTTGACGGTAAAGCCGTTGCCCGAGCGCACCAGCTGGGCATCGAAGAAGTTCATCTGCGGCACGCCGATGAAGCCGGCGACGAAGATGTTCGCGGGGTGGTTGAAGACCTCCTGCGGCGTGGCGATCTGCTGGACAACACCGTCCTTCATGACCACGATACGGTCACCGAGGGTCATAGCCTCGGTCTGGTCGTGGGTAACGTAGATGAACGTACCCTTGATCTCGTGGCGCAGCTTAATGAGCTCGGCACGCATCTGGTTACGAAGCTTGGCGTCCAGGTTGGACAGCGGCTCGTCCATCAGGAAGACCTTGGGGTCACGAACGATAGCGCGGCCGATGGCGACGCGCTGGCGCTGGCCGCCCGAGAGCGCCTTAGGCTTACGGTCGAGGTACTCGGTAATACCCAAGATCTCGGCGGCGGAGCGAACCTTGCGGTCGATCTCGTCCTTGGGGACTTTCTTGAGCTCAAGCGTAAACGCCATGTTCTCGTACACCGTCATATTGGGGTACAGAGCATAGCTCTGGAACACCATGGCGATGTCGCGGTCCTTGGGAGCGACGTCGTTGACGCGCTTGCCGTCGATGAGCACGTCACCCGAGGTGATGTCCTCCAGGCCGGCGACCATGCGCATCGTCGTGGACTTACCGCAGCCAGAGGGGCCAACGAGGACGATGAACTCCTGGTCGTGAACGGTGAGGTTAAAGTCCTCTACAGCGAGCACACCGTCCTCGGTAACCTTGAGGTTGTGCTTCTTCTCCCCGGTCTTCTTCTTTTTGCCAAAGAAGCCCTTCTTTTTTGACTCGTTGTTGGGATACACCTTCTGAACATGTTTGAGAACGATCTCGGCCATGTCTTTACCTTTCGATACGCGGCGCCGCGATGAGGGGCGCCGCCAAAACTTGCAAAACAGTTACGGCATCAGCCCTTGACGGCACCTGCCACCACACCGTCGATGATGTACTTCTGGCAGAAGATGTACATGATGACGATGGGGACGACGACCATCATGATGCAGGCCATCATGGGGCCAAGCTCGACATGGCCATAGCCGCCACGGAAGTACTGGATCAAGATAGGAATGGTCTTGTACTTGGTGGAGTCGAGCGTAAGGTAGGGCAGCAGGTAGTCGTTCCAGACCCACATGGTCTCGAGAATGCCGACCGAAAGATAGGTGGGCTTCATGATGGGAAGGACGATCTTAAAGAACACCTGGACCGGGTTGCAGCCGTCAATCATGGCCGCCTCCTCGATCTCGAGCGGGATGTTCTTTACAAAGCCGGCGAACATAAAGACCGCCAGGCCCGCTCCAAAGCCCAGATAGATAAAGCAGATGTTGAACGGCGTATTAAAGCCGATGCGGTCCGCCAAATTGGACAGCGTGAACATGAGCATCTGGAACGGTACGACCATCGAGAACACGAACAGGTAATAGAAGAAGTTCGAGATCTTGTTGTTGACACGAACCACGTACCAAGCGCACATGGAGCAGCACACCAAGATCAGCACGACCGACGTGACCGTGATGATGAGCGAATACATAAACGCCGAGGCAAAACCCTGCTCGTTTAAGGCATGCACGTAGTTTGCAAAGCCGTTGAACGTCTCGGGCGTGAGCAAATCGAACGCCGTGGTGGTGCTGATTGCGGTCCCCTTCTTAAAGGAATTGAGCGCAATCATGAACACAGGGTAGATCCACGCGAGCGACAGGATCGTAAAGAAAATCGAGAGCGCGCGGTTGATAGCCTTATCGCGTTTCATTACTGCTGCACCTCCTTGGACCTCGTGGCCTTAAGCTGGATCATAGAAATAGCGACAACCAGGATGCAGAAGATAACTGCCTTGGCCTGACCGATGCCCTGCCATGCGATGCCAGCACGCGAATAGAACGTGTTGTAGATGTTCAGGGCGAGCATCTCGGTAGAGTGCGCCGGGGCACCACCGGTAAGAGCGAGGTTCTGGTCGAACAGCTTAAAGCCGTTGGTGATGGACAGGAACAGGCAGATGGTGATGGTCGGCATCAGGTTGGGGATCTTAACCTTCCAAAACGTCTGCCATGCCGTAGCGCCGTCGACCTTGGCGGCCTCGATGTAGTCGGACGGAATGGACTGCAGACCAGCGATGTAGATGATCATCATGTAGCCGACCTGTTGCCACAGGGTCAGGATGATAAGGCCCCAGAAGCCAGCGGCGGAGTTGAGGGCGATAAGCTGGGCACCCACGTTGGAGAGCAGGCAGTTGATTAGAATCTGCCAAATGTAACCCAGCACGATGCCGCCGATCAGGTTGGGCATAAAGAAAATCGTACGGAAGATGTTGGTGCCCTTGAGCGCCTTGCGAGTGAGCGCCTGCGCAATAGCCAGCGCGATCACGTTGATGAGCACCGTCGACAGGAAGGCAAACGCCACGGTAAAGAAGAACGACGTGGAGAACTGCGGGTCGGTCAGTGCGCGCACGTAGTTCTCGATACCGACAAAGTGCGCGTTATTGATGGTAATAAACTGGCAGAACGAGAGATAGAAACCCTGGATAAAGGGAATCACGAACCCGATCATAAACGCCAGGCACGTGGGCAGCATAAAGAGCGGCCACCAGCGCTTGAGTGCTTTGCCCATAGAAGGGTCCTTTCAATATGCAGGGGGCGGGCAAACCTACGTCTGCCCGCCCCCTGTCGCTAATCAGATAGCTTGGGCAGCAACTGCTTACTCGGAAGCAGCCTTCTCGGTCTTCCAGCCATCGACGAAGGCATTCTTGACGCCGTCCCACTTGGTGTTGTCGGCAGCATAAGCGATGAGAGCCTGCTTGAGGTTCTTCTTCCACTCCTCAGAGGGGATGTAAACGAAGTCCCAAGCAACGGTCTTCTTGCCATCCTTGGCCATAGCAACGGCCTGCTGCGAGAAGACGTTGGTGGTCTCCTTAGCGCTCTTGAACGGGGCGGTCAGACCCATCTTGTCAGCGATGATGCTGGTGGCGGTGTCAGAAGTGACGCACCAATACATGAAGTCCTCGGTGGCCTTCTGGGCATCCTCGGAAGCCTGGGAGCTGACGCACCAGTAGTTCTCGCCGCCGGAGCACAGGCCCTGGTTCTCCTCGCCGTCGACGCCGATGTAGATCGGCAGCATGCCGAGCTGGTCGTCGGTCATACCGGCCTTGGTGAGGTCGGCGTAGGCCCAAGAGCCGTTCTGGTAGAAGACGGCCTTGCCGGTTGCGAACTCGTTAGTGGCGTCGTCACCGGTCTTGGAGGCGAGCTGCGAAGGATCGCAGGTGGAGTCGGTGATGTACAGGTCGAAGATCTGCTTAAAGTTGTCGAGATACTCGCCCTTGATCTCGTCGTCCTCCTGGTTGTGCTCCTTCTCGAACTCGTAGTAGAGCGGGAGGTTGGCGAGGTGGGTGGTGTAGCGCCAGCTGGAGGAGTCATCCATGCCGGCGGAAGTGAAGGCACCGTCAACGCCGAGCTCGTCCTTGCGGGCCTGGATGTCATCGGCGCAAGCCTTCAGCTTGTCGAAGGAGTTGATGTCCTCGGCCTTGTAGCCGGCCTTCTCGAGGAGCTCCTTGTTGTAGATGATGCCGTAGCTCTCCTGAACCCAGTCGATACCCAGATCCTTGCCGTCGGACTGCAGCGCCAGGGAGTCGTCGATGAGCTCGCCGCGGAGCTTGGTGTCGGAAAGATCGGCGCAGTAGTCCTTCCAGTTCTTAAGGCCGGTGGGGCCGTTGACCTGGAACAGCGTCGGAGCGGAGCTCTTGGACATCTCGGACTTGAGCTTCTCCTCGTAGGTGTTGGAGGCGGCGGTCACGATCTTGACCTCGACGCCCTTCTCCTTCTTGTACGCCTTGGCGATCTCCTTCCACTCCTTGTCGACCTCGGGCTTGAACTGGAGGAAGTAGACCTCGGCAGCGTCACCAGAAGCAGAGGAGCCAGAGCCGGCAGAACCACCGCAGCCCACGAGGCCCAGACCAAGAACCGCAGCCGCGGAACCAGCAAAGCCCAGGAACTGCCTTCTGCTCATTTCGTTCTTCATTACAATCCACCCTTTCACACCGTGGCGGCACCCTTTGCCGCCGCCTTCGGAGATTGGCTCGGGGACTTTGCCCCTTTTGCTGACTTGTACAATACGCTATTTGGCTAGTTGTTTGAACAAGTATTACTAGAGCGGTAGAAAAACTTCGGTGAACGGTAATTTCAACTTGATACTTGACAAGTTTTGTATAAACAATTATTTATTATCGAATGCAGAGAAAACGCCCGATCAAGCCGATGCATCGTCGGTTTGACCGGGCGTTTTCGCTTTGAGGGCATGAGTCTCGTCAGGCTGCGAGCTAGCCGGCTATCGCTTGGAGTTGACGCGGTAGTGGAAGATCTCGGGATGCGTGCGGGCATGCGTGACCTCGAACAAGATGCCGTCCGAGGTGTACGACTGGCTCTCCATAACGGCGACGCAGTTGTACTTGCCAAGGTCCAAGTAGCTGCAGTCCTCATCGTTGGCGAGCTCGACACTCACCGTACGACGGCTCGCCATCACTTTGACGCCGCGCTTGTGCTCCAGATAGCCGTAGATAGAATCCGCCGCGATCTCGGGGGTCAGGCCCTTGGCGATCGACGCCAAAAAGTAGCCATGGTCCACTTGGCGCGCGCTGCCGTTGAGGCTTCGGACACGCACTACGCGAATCAGCTCCTCGCCCACCTTAAAGCCCAGGCGACGAGAGAGTTGCTCAGTGCAAATCAAATGTTCAAAAGACTTGACCTCGGTCGATGCGACGGCATTGTTGCGTTTTGCGAACTCGCCAAACGACTCAACCTCTTCGAGTGCGCCCAGCATGTCGGTTTCGCCCTTAAGCCAAATAACGCGCACGCCCTTACCGTGTATAGGCTGCACAAACATCTGGTCGGCCAGCATGCTCAAGGCGCGTCGAACGGTATTGCGCGTGCAGCCAAACTCCGCGGTCAGCTCGGCTTCGGTTGGCAGCATCTCCTGAAACGCATAGGTCCCGTTGATGATGCGCGAACGGATCTCGCGGTAGATTCCTTCGTAAATCGCTTTTGGCATGATTTCACCTCTAATGAATATGTATGGCTAGGCACGATAGCATTTCTTAAAGTTGTTTAAACCGATTATCGGTAAAGTACGGATTATTTACCGTCGACGGTTCCCCCGAAACCCAAATCGGACCGAATCAAAACCGTCAATGCGGCAAGCAGCCAGTCCTCTACAATGAGTTCATTGTTTAAACGTTCTTGCTCGCACAGCATGTTGCATCCGGAAGGCATATTATGCTGCAGAAAATCCAACGTTTTGGCGGAGCCATGTTCGCGCCCGCCATGCTGTTTTCTATATCAGGCCTCATGGTCGGCATCTCCGCCCTCGCCACGACCGTAGACATCGTCGGTGACCTCGCCGTATACGGAACCCCTTGGTACGTTTTCTGGACCATCATCCAGCGCGGCTCGTGGACGGTCTTTAAACGTCTCCCGCTCCTTTTTGCCGTAGCGCTGCCTATCGGTCTTGCCCAAAAGCAACCGGCGCGCTGCTGCCTCGAGGCACTCGTGGCCTATTTTGCCTATTGCTTCTTTTTGAGCGAGATCATTAAGCTGAGCGGCGACAACCTTGGGCTTAAGTACCCATCATCTTTGACCCCCGCCAGCGGTATCACCGTCATCGACGGCATCAAGACGCTCGACACCGGCATTATCGGCCCGCTGGCGGTGTCGGCAACCGTCGTCGCCATCCATGACCACTTCTACGATGCCAAGGTTCCCGATTGGCTCGGCACCTTCTCGGGTTCCTCGCTGGTCTACCTCATCAGCTTTTTTGCCGTGTTTGCCCTTGCCGCCATCTCGGCCGCCATCGTGCCCTTCGCATACGCTGTGACCGAAACGCTGCGCCACGCACTTGCGGGCGTCGGCCCCTTCGGCGTGGGCATCTTTGTGTTTTTGGAGCGAGCGCTCGAGCCCATGGGGCTGCACCATCTGCTCTATATGCCCATCTATTACGACAATCTGGTCATTCACGACGGTATTTACGCCACGTGGACCAACCTGCTCCCCATTCTCTCCCATAGCACGCGCCCTTTAAATGAACTTGCGCCCTGGGCAGGTTTTACCGCCACCGGCTGGGGCAAGCTCTTTGGCCTTCCCGCCATCGCGGCAGCATTCTATTTCACCGCCAAACCCGAACGCCGCGCCGGCCTTAAGGTCATCCTTTTGCCCGCCATCGTCGCCTCGGTGGTCTGCGGCGTCACCGAGCCGCTCGAGTTTCTCTTTATGTTCACCTATCCCGGACTCTTTTTGCTCTACGCCGTCCTATCCTCCTGCCTTGCCATGACCATGAACTTCTTTGGCATCGTCGGCATCTTCTCGGGCGGTCTCATGGAAATGACGGCCTTCAACTTCATCCCACTCATGCGGACGCATGCCGGCTCTTACCTTTTGGCGCTCGGAATCGGACTCATCTTTAGCGCCATCTTCTTCTTGAGCTTTCGAGGCCTTATCCTGACCTTTGGCCTTAAAACCCCGGGACGCGAGGACCATATTGCCAGTAGCGCGGCGCTCTCGCGCTTGACGGGAGGCAACGTTGACGAAAAGCGCTCCTCCAAGACCAGCGCTTCCGAAAGCCAGGCATCGCAAGATCATCTGCTCGCCGAGCAGGTTGTAGCGCTTCTGGGCGGCGCCTCGAACATTGTGGGCGCAACCAACTGCGCCACGCGGCTGCGCGTCGAAGTCGTAGACCCTTCTGTCGTGGCGGACAACGCGGCCTTTGTCGCAGTGGGCGCCAAGGGCCTCATCGTCACCGGCAAGACAGCCCAGGTGATCATCGGCGTCTCGGTTCCCCGTGTCAAAGAGCACTTTGATCAGGTTATGGGGCTCGAACCAGGTTTTGCCCCCGCCATCTCGCCTTCTCATGCTGTCGACGCCGCCAAAAATCATGGAGATATCTGCTTCTTTGACATCGACGGTACGCTCGCCTGGCAAGATCCCAAACTTGTCCAAGAGCTTCCCGAGGGCGAGCGAGACCTTTCCCCCTATCCTAATGAAACGGTTGCGCAGGCAATTCGCGCGTTTGTCGCCAACGGCAACAAGGCTTTTATCTGCACGGGGCGCGCCCTCAGCTGCATCCATCCCAAGCTGCTCGACCTGCCGTGGGCGGGCGTCGTCTGTCTCGCGGGCGGTTACGCCGAACTCGAGGGGCGCATCGTGCGCAATGCAGCCATAAGCCCCGGTCTGCTACAACGTCTCGCCCCCTATCTCGAGCAATCGGGTGAAGAGATTCGCTTTGAAGGCCTTAATCGAGTCGTGCGCATGAGTGCGGACGCGCCCGAGGCGCCCGGATACGCACGCACCTCTGGCGATGCCGTCACGCAACTTAAGCACTACAACGCCTATAAGATCCTTATGTCCACACCACTCGCCAACCGCATCGCTCAGGATAAAGAGCTTGGACCCCTGCTCTGCTTTAATGAGCTCGAGCTTGAGGTCACAGAAATCTCGCCTCGCGAGTGCACCAAACGAGCCGGAATCGAGGCCGTGCTTGACGCCCTGGGGCCAGACCACGGCACCGTGTATGGTATTGGCGACGCGAGCAATGACATCGCCCTTATGGAGACGGTCGACGTTGGCATCGCCATGGGCAACGCGCCGGACTTCCTCAAGAAAAAGGCCGACTATGTCACCGACAGCATCGACCACGACGGCGTCGTCACCGCGCTCGAACACTTTGGGCTTATCTAGCCAAGCCCCTACCGCACTTGCGGCCGCATGGACCAATCGTCTTCAACCGCCGCGCTCGACGCCCTAATGTGGCAATATGTTGTCTGCATAATGCAACGATGCAACCTATCAAAGAATGCGAGAACCCGTGTCCAGTCCGTTTACCAGCTTTTTAGCCCAGCACTTTGACCAGATTAACGACTATCTGGCCACGCTCTTTGACGGACAGGCGACTTCCGCCGATATCGAGCGCTACCTGTACGCGCCGCTCTCGGCTTTTACGGCCAACGCCGGCAAGCGCCACCGCCCGCTTATCTGCATGCTCGCCGCAACCGCAGTGGGCGGTAGCTTTGAGAGCGCCCGCAGCGCCGCGGCAGCTATCGAGCATTTCCAGTCAGGCGCGCTGATTCACGACGACATCGCCGACAACGGACAGCTTCGTCGAGGCAAGCCCTGCATGCACCTTACCGAGGGCACGGGCCTTGCCATCAATTGTGGCGACCTGGCGCTCACCATGGTCACCAAGACGGTTCTCGACGATCCCACGCTCGAGTCCGACGTGAAGCTGCGTGTGCTCCACGAGCTTACCGAGATGATCGTCCGCACCATCGAGGGTCAAGCGCTTGACCTGGGTTGGGTCCGTGACGAGCGCTTTGATATCTCGGTTGATGACTACCTGGACATGGCGACGCACAAGACCGCGTATTACAGCGGAGCCACGCCGCTTGCCGCCGGAGCCATTATCGGCGGCGGCGGCGAAGAGCAGGTCGAGGCGCTACGCGCCTTTGGCCTGCACACCGGCCTTGCCTTTCAGATTCAGGACGACCTGCTCAACTTGGTCGGCACCAAAGAGGCCGCCAACAAGGACTTCCGCACCGACATCACCGAGGGTAAACGCACGCTCGTTGCCGTGCACGCCCTGTCTGATGAGCGCCATCACGACGAGGTCGAGGCAATCCTTTCCTCGGGCACCGAGGACCCTGCGCAGCTCGCACGCGCCGTGGAGATCTTCCAGGAGACCGGCTCCATCGATTACGCCCACACCTACGCGCTGGACCTGACCGCTAAGGCCAAGGCCGCCATCGAAGGCGTCGAGCTCGACCCGCATGCACGCGAGCTATTCCTCTCCATGGCAGATTTCTTTGTGGAGCGCCTTAACTAGCGGGGGTTATAAAACCTGTCAGCAGCGTATTTGGGTACAACTTGCTACACTGTTGAGTGCATGTTTATGCATCCCTTTGCGTTGTCTATCCGACACACGCTCAAATAGTACGAATGGTACGCCGAAAGGGGTTCGTTCATGGAACCTATTACTACGGGCATGCAGGGAGCAGCCGTCGAGGACGTCCAGTCCCGCCTTCTGCAGCTCGGCTATACAATCGACGACGCCGAGGTCGCCGACAAGCGCTTTGGCACCACCACCGAGCAGGCTGTTGGCACCTTTAGGCTCGATAGCGGCCTTGCCGCCGGCAGCGCCGTCGATATCCCCTGCTGGAGCGCCCTGGTAGACGCCTCGTATAAGCTGGGCGACCGCACCCTGTATCTGCGCATGCCCAATTTCCATGGCGCCGATGTGCAGGCCCTGCAGCGCGCTCTGAACGTTTTGGGCTTTGCCTGCGGCGAGGACGACGGCTACTTTGGCCCGCATACCGAGGCCGCCCTGCAGCAGTTCCAGGAAAATGTCGGTCTGTTTGCCGACGGCATGGCCTTCCAGGACACCTACGCCTACATCAACCGCCTGCACCATGTGTGGGAGGGTAAGCCCTCGGTCACCGAGGCCGAGTCGCGTATCGGTTTTGCCCGTGCCGCCAATGTGCTTGAGCGCTTTCAGATTGCCGTTATCGGCGAGGACCCCATCGCACGCAGCGTTGCGTCGCGCATGTGGAATATCGCCACGGCAACGACCGACAACAGCGGCATGATGCTCTGCGACTCCGAGGTCCCAACCGACGTTGACCTGGTGCTCGAAATCGCAAGCGACGAGCTGCCCGCCGACGCCGCACCGCGCGCCACGATTGCCCTCGCCGAGTGCCACAACCTGGCCCAGCGCATCCGCACCGCCAATGTCGCCGCGCAGCAGAAGCCGGCTCGCATTCGCATTGAGCTCACGGGCATGACGCGCTACAACGGCACCTTCACGGCCAGCGACGCGCAGACGCTCGCCGTACGCCTGCTCGATGGCGTTTGCGATGCCCTCGCAGATTAGGTAAACTAGACGAGTTGCTTTTGGGCAACACCACACATTGGGACGTAGTTCAACGGTAGAACTCCGGTTTTTGGTGCCGGCTGTTGGGGGTTCGAATCCCTCCGTCCCAGCCAAGGTAACTGAGCGCCCTGAGCTTTCATCAGCCCAGGGCGCTTTCTTGTGAGCAAACGGAGGGATTCGAACCCGCAAGGGTGCGGAGCTGAGGAAACGCGAAGCGTTTTCCAGCGCAGCACGCAAGGAGCGAAGCGACGCAGCGGGACGCGGCCGCCGAAAAGGCGGACGCGGAATCCCTCCGTCCCATACCAGCAACGGGCTCCCCGCATCTCGACTTTCCAGCCAAACCGGCACTTAGGGACGCTCCCAAAGTGCCGGTCATAGCTTCTCCTACAGAACGAGAAGTTGCAAAAGGTAGATTTTCAGGCATGTCCCAAAAATCCACCCTCAAAATACAGGCGCCCCAAGCCCATTAGAACCAAGAGCGCCTTACATCTAGAAAATATCAGCCCAGTTCCGCACGAACAGGAGGCCGCTTAATGTGGCCTCCATCGTGAGCAGGACTCTAGAGCAGGAAACCTAAGTCGGTGTCCCCGCTCTCCCGGGGCCGGCGGAACTAATTGTTCAGCATGCGGTCGAAGCTTCCCGAGTCGCCATCCCGATAGTCAGCGGTCATCAGGATCTCCTGCGGAATGCGCCCGCCTTCGCGCAGCACGCTGCGGAACTGCACGCGCGTAACCATGGGCAGGTCTTTGATCGTGGCCGCCAGGTTCTGCGGCACGCCCTGGTTGGCAGCCGCGGGCTCGCACTCGCCGCCGGCCTTCACGCGACGTTTATGCTCGGCGAGCATGGCGCGGTACATGCCGGCATGCAGGCGAATCTCAACCACATTGGCATTGCGAGTCTGCTCGACGATGCGCGCGCCCTCGCGATCGATATCGCCCACGTAGTAGACGTAGTTAAAGCGATAGCCAATCTCGGCCAGATAATCGTCCAGGGCATGCGAGACGCTCGCCTTGCATCCGCCGCCAAAAATCACGCCGCCCACCTTGATGCCAAAGAGCTTGGCGTGCTTGCGGCCACGCAGCAGCTTGACGATCTCGTCGTAGGTGTCCAGGTTCTCGACCATAATGAACGGCTTGTCGGCGCCCAGCGTAAAGAAACCCGTAAAGTGCACGGGGCGGTTGGGGGCAACCTTAATCGCCTGCATGCTGATGCCCTTTTCGGCCATGCGCTTAATCAGGCGCTCACCGTGCTTACCGTCAAAGGCCTTCTCGTCGTTAAAGATCTGGTAGGCGCGCTGGCGACGCGAAGCGACCGGCGTGTCGGCACCTCGGTTCTGCTCAATCCAAGCCTGGATGGTCGCAATCTCCTCGGCAATCTTGCGGTTGGACATCTCGTTGTGCTGAGCGCGCTGCGGAGCCTTTTTGCCGTCCTTGCCCTCGACCTTTACGATCTGTGTCTGCTGCTCCTTGATCTTAGAGAGCGCCATAGGCGTAGGGACAACTTTGAGCAGCTGCCTGCCTAAAACGCGGGCAAGAGCAAACGCCGAGACCTCGCCGTGGGCTGCCGACTCGGGCTGCTGGGCAGCAGTATCTACTGCGGCAGACTCCGGCTTCTTCTGAGACTTGCGCTTAGAATCGCCTTGGGAATTGCGCTCGCGCTTCGGCATAGACGCCTGCTTCTGCGGACGATCGGACTTGCTCTCCTTCGCTGGCTGGCGCTTAGGCTGCCCCGCAGAAACCTCGGCCTTCACATCCTCGTCCCGCGGCGTGATCTTCTCGGTTGCAGTCTCGGCATGGGAACTGCGGCCCCCGCGATGGCGACGGCGGCGAGGCTTGCTCGACGCGCCCTGCTCCGTCTGCTCATCAGTAGACTGCTGGCCCTGGGTCTCCGTATCGGACGCAACCTGCTCATCAACAGGCTTCTGTTCACGAACTTCCGCCTCGGCAGGCTTCACGGCCTTCTCGGCCCGCACCTCCGGAACCTGATTAACCTTCTCCTGGCGCTTTACGGGATACGCGCGACCTGCAAAGCCGCGACCGGGACGACACGAGTCTGAGGCCTTCTTGGCCGGCTTCTCGGAATCGTCCGCAACCTCGGCAGTCTCTTCGGCCTCGAGCGCAACATCCTGCTGCTCGGCCCTAAAATGCGCACCGCGGCGACGCTTGGGCTCCTGGATCTCAGCATGCTCTTGAGTGCGAGTCGGCTCCTGCATCCCAACGGACTTTTCCTCGACAGCCTCGGCATCCGTCTCACCCTTTTGAGCAACTGCGCGACGGAAGCGCTCCTGCTGGGCGCGGCGCTGCGCATCGCGCTTGCCACCCCCGCCAAAACCGCCGCGTCCCGCCTTGGCCGTAAAGGCACGCACGACGTTCTCATCGAGCAACTCATCGGTATCGACATGCTCACGCGGAGCAACTTCTTCCACAGCGGGCACGTCAGCGGAATCCTCGACGACAAAATCTTCGACGGACTCGACAGGCTGCTCCTGGGCATCGCGGATCTCGGCATTGATGGTATAGAACGCCGGGCGCCCGTTAATGCCGCTACCCTCAATCTTGGTCACGATATTTGCCGCGATAAGCTCATCGCGCATCGCCTTGGTGTCGCATTCCTTATCGACGGAGCGGAAAATCTGCGCCAGCGCACTCGACTTAATCTTGAGCGCCTTACGGCAAAGCAGGTCGTAGGCAACCAGCTTGGCACGCTCAGCAGAAAGCGACGTCTGGCTGCTCAGGCGCTCAGCCAAAGCATCGACATTGTTTTGATTATCGGAATATACCGTCTTGGCCACGGGGCCCCTTTCATATGTACACATATACGTCTATATGGTACAACGCGCGCCCTTGTCCACGCAAAACATCTGCGAGAACACTCGGGCGTCACTCGTTTTTGCATGAAAAAAGACCGAGCCCGCGCAGTCGCGGACCCGGTCTTTCCGAGTCAAATAGATGGGAGATCCAACCCGTCCGACCGACTAGGCCTTGGCGGCTTCGGCGTCGGCAGGAGCCTCAGCGGCAGCGGCGCGACCGTACTCGGCCTTGCCCATCTCGGACCACTCGGGCTCCTCGTCAGGCATGGAGCCAGCCTCCTTACCGAAGAACTCCTTGAGGCAGTTGACGGCGACGATGAGGCCCAGGACCATCAGCAGGACGGCGAAAACGAGCTGCAAGCCCTTGGTGGCGGCGACGGAGACGGCGGCCGTGGTGGCGGTAGCCGGGATGGTGCCGAAGAAGCCGTAAGCCTGGACAGCGGTCATGCAGCCCATGGCGCTCTGGACCAGCGAGGTGAAGGTGCAGCAGAGCAGGAAGGCGACGGGCACGTAGAGCATCCAGCCCTTGCGGCCGGTGCACTTGCAGAACACGGCGAGGGTGATCATGGTCATGCCGCCGAGCAGCTGGTTGGAAGCACCAAAGAGCGGCCAGATGTTGGCATAGCCACCAAAGGCGAGGGCGAGGCCAGGAAGCAGGGTAACGACCGTGGCGAACCAGGGATTGCCGAGGACCTTCATGTAGCCGGCTTTGGACTCGATGGCCAAGGCGTCGTTGGTCTGGGCAAAGAACTCGGAGAACGAGGTGCGGGCGATGCGGGCAACGGCATCGAGCGAGGTCAGGGCCAGTGCGGAGACGTTCATGGTCATGAAGACGGTTGCGAGCGTGCCGTTAACGCCGAAGGCCTGCATACCGCGGGAGATGCCAGCGGCGAAGATCTGGAACGGGGTGGAAGCGACACCGGCGTTAAGGGCGCCGGTACCGGCGGTGTTCATGTCGGAGAACATGATGCCGGCGACGATGATGGCAAGGATGCCGACGAAGGACTCGACGATCATGGCGCCATAACCGACCTTGACGGCGTCCTGCTCCTTCTCGACCTGCTTGGAGGAGGTACCAGAAGAAACGAGGCTGTGGAAACCAGAGAGAGCGCCGCAGGCAACGGAGACAAACAGGACCGGGAACATCATGCCAGAAGCGCTAGAGAAGCCGGTAAAGGCCGGAGCGGTGATAGTGGCCTGGCCGTTGACGCCCAGGACGACGATGCCGAGGACAGCGCAGGCGATCATGACGATCATCATGATCGAGGTGAGGTAGTCACGCGGGGTCTTGAGCATCTGGATGGGCATGGCGCCGGCAAAGACCAGGTAGACCATGACGACGGCGAACCACTGGAACTTATCCAGGTAGACCGGGAACTGCATACCGACGGCGAACATGAGAACCATGAGCACCACGCCGGTGACGAACTCGGCAGCGCCGGTGAGGTTGAACTTCTTCTGAGCCCAACCAAAGGCGATCGCGACGAAGGTGAACAGGATGGAGATGGTACCAGCGCAGCCGGCGGCATAGGACTTGGTGAAGTCGATGGCACCGGTAGCAGCACCAGAAGCGTCAACGGCCGGGGTGAACATGAACGTCTTGCAGACCATGTCGGTGAAAGCGGCGATGACGATGATGCAGAACAGCCAGCAGAACAGCAGGAACAGGCGACGACCGGTCTTGCCGATGTACTTCTCGATGAGCTGAGCCAGGGACTTGCCGTTGTTCTTCATCGAGGCGTACAGGGCGCCAAAGTCGTGGACGGCGCCAAAGAAGATGCCGCCGACGAGAACCCAAAGCACGACGGGCAGCCAGCCAAAGGCCATGGCGACAATCGTGCCCGTGACAGGGCCGGCACCGCAGATCGAGCTGAACTGGTGCGAGAACGCGGTGAAGGCGGAAACGGGCGAGAAGCTCTTGCCGTCCTTCATGCGCTTGGCCGGCGTGAGGGCGTCCTTGTCGACGCCCCACTTGTTGGCCAGCCAGCGGCCGTAGCCCAGATAGCCGCAGACGAGCACCGCCGCGGCCACAACCATGAGCAAAACTCCGTTCATTACATTTCCTCCTCTAAAAAGAACTTCCTAGACATAAAAAATGAGGGCCGTCGGTTGCGCTCGACGGCCCTCATCTTCATCAGCCGCCCGTTATCGTACGGGCTAGCTGTATGTGCTAACCCGCATCAGATAATTACTACGCTGATAATGTTTAGCTGATGCGTGAACATGTCTAAGAAATCCTCTTCGATCATGATGTGAACGTTCCGTGCGTGTTCACATCCCCCAGTGGATGAAACGCAGTATGAAACTTTAGTTACCTAAAGTCAACGCAAATTTGTAATGGATTTTCAAATTCTTTTGAATCTCTCGTTATAAAACGCCACTGACCTCGGACTTTACCGAACGACAGTTTTTGCTTGAGAGATGCCCCTCGGGAGCGGGGCGGGCGCCTGCCGCCATATATGAACTTTCCTGCTCGGACAGTCCTGCTCACGACGGAGGCCACATTAAGTGGCCTCCTGTTCGTGCGGAACTCGCGATAAAGTTCATATATGGCGGCAGGCGCCCGCCCCGCCCCCGAGGAGCTCCCATCCCAAATGTGCGGAGCAAAGCTCCGCACACCAACTTTTTCTTTCAGCTAAAGAACGCCGAAAATTCGACGCTGGCTTGTTAACCTTGCTGGACGTTGTCGACGCCAATCCAACTCAGAAGCTATATCGATACAGAAAGGTCCCCGACCGGAGGGGCCGGATATAAGGTTTGTCGCGAGTTCCGCACGCAAAGAAGGCCACTTAATGTGGCCTTCGTCTTGCGCAGGACTGTAGAGCAGGAAACCTTATATCCGGCCCCTCCGGTCGGGGACCGCGCCGTACCAGCTACAGCGTCATGTTCGGATCGGCGTCGACGTCGAACGGCGAGATTTCTCCTCGGTCGAATTTACGGCGAGCGACCTCCGCGATCATGGCGGCGTTATCGGTGCAGGCGGACAAGGGCGGCACCGTTACACGAATGCCCTGACGTCCAAGCTTCTTGATCATCATCTCGCGCAGATGCGGATTGGCCGAGACGCCGCCGCCAATGCAATACTCCTTGCACCCGGTGGCATGCAGGGCGTTCTTGGCCTTCTTGTACTGCACGTCAAAGACAGCTGCCTCAAACGAAGCAGCCAGATCGGGCAGGTGAATCGTGCGCCCGGCCTTGGTCTCCTGCTCGATGTAGAGCGTCACCGCCGTCTTGAGGCCCGAAAGCGAGAAGCGGTAGTCTCCCCTGCTGTTAAGCGCGCGGGGAAAATCAATCGCCTTGGGGTCGCCCGTCTCGGCAAGCTTGGAGATGATGGGGCCACCGGGATAGCCCAGGCCCAGTGCCTTTGCCACCTTGTCGAAGGCCTCGCCCACAGCATCGTCGAGTGTCTCACCAAGTACCTCGTAGTCGCCCCATGCCTTCACGTGCACGAGCATGGTGTGCCCGCCCGAGACAAGCGTGAAGATGAACGGCGGCTTGAGGTCGGGCTGCGCCAGCAAGTTGGCAAACAGGTGCCCCTCCAGATGGTTGACGCATACGAGCGGCTTACCGGCAGCGTAGGCAAAGCCTTTGGCAAAGGCAACGCCCACCACGAGGGCGCCCACCAGGCCCGGACCCTGTGTCACGCCCACGGCGGCAAGCTCACTTGGTGCAATGGCTCCGCCCGTAAGGCCCAGCGATGCTGCGGCATCCTCGAGCGCCGCATCCACGACACTCACAATCACCTCAACGTGTTTGCGCGAGGCGATCTCGGGCACCACGCCGCCAAAGCGGGCGTGAAAATCAATCTGTGTCGACACCTGGTTGGCCAGCATATTGCCATCCACATCGATAATCGCCACGGCCGTCTCGTCGCAGGAACTCTCGATAGCGAGCACTAGGCGGCGGCGCTCAATTTCGGCACGCTCCCCCTCGGAGCGCCCAGGCGCAGGCAGCGGCCATACGCGCTGCTCTGCCGCCGTCGGCTCGGGCGAGGCATTGTCGACCGGAAGCACCAGGGGAAGAGGGGCCGTCATGACGATGGCGTCCTTGCCGGCACCGTAGTAGCCACGACGACGCCCCGCTTCGGTAAAGCCCAGGGCGGCATAGAGCGCCATGGCGCCCTCGTTGCCGTCCTCGACCTCGAGCGAAGCCGTGGTGCAGCCGAGCATCTGGGCATCATAGCTCACATGCGACAGCAGCTTGCGGGCAATGCCCTCACGGCGATGTGCCGGGTCGACGGCGACATCCAGAATCTGCACATCACCGTCCACGACCATACCGCCGGCAAAGCCCAGCAGAAGGCCGTCGTCGTGTGCCACCCACCAACTACGCGGCGCAGCAACGTCCTCGCCCAGTTCGGACAGGAACATGCCCGGCGTCCACGCCTCGTGTCCGGCACCTTCAAAGCAGGCAGCCTCCAGTGTGCTCGCGCCCTCGGCATCCGCCGCGCCCATGGGACGGAACTGCAGATGACGACCGGCGAGCTCATCGGCAACACCCGTAATTTCGCTCTGCGCACTCTCGGCAAGGCCAAGACGCCTGCGCTCGTTTTCCTCGGCATCCGAAAGGCGCGTATAGATCGGCAAGACGCGAGCCGGATCACCGTCGCCCGTGGCATGCGCCAGCAGCAAGCCCTCGCCCGAAGGCCACCAAAGGTCGCGCTCCACGCAGCGAGCCGTCTCGTCCTCACTCAGCAGCTTGCCATAGCGCACGAGACCGTCACCGGTCAGCTGAACCTGGTCCCAGTCCGCTGCTTGGCGCCACTCATCGAGCGCCACGGCGGCCTTGACCACGTGCTCGCGCTCAAATTGACGCTCGGGACCCTCATCGACCAGCATATACAGCGCCGGATATACCTCACCACGCATAGCATCGGCTAAGATACCAAGCTTGCCGCGCACGCCAGCCTTCCACGCCGTCCAAGCGCAAGCGTCAAGCGTCGACACACCCAGCAGCGGAACATTGACACCACGCGCGAGGCCCTTGGCGGTGGAGATGCCGATACGCACGCCCGTAAATGACCCCGGGCCGCGGCCGACCACGTAGCAACCAACATCGCTGCGATCCAGACCGGCTTGAGCCAGCACACCATCAACGGTATTCACGAGCTCAACGTTGGCGTGACGGCGGCACAGATGGTCGCCACTCACGAGCTTCGTCTCGCCCGTCTGTCCATCAATCCAGCTTGCCGCGCAGGCAAGCATGTCGGTCGAGGTATCGAGCGCCACCACCAGCGCGCTGTCGTTATGCAAGCTCATCTTGTACAGCCCTATCAATCAAATCGGAAAGCTCCGTCGCGCGCTCGCCGTGAGCCTCGAGCGTGATCGTTCGCACGTCGCTGTCGCTCTCATCACGCTTGAGCGTCACCGAAAGATACTCGTCCGTCAGCTCATCCTGAAACTGCTCGCCCCATTCCAGTAGACAAGCGCCCTCATAGCCCAGCACGTCAAAAATGCCCGTATCCTCAAGCTCGTAAGCGTGCTCCAGACGGTACAGATCAAAATGGAACAGCGGAATACGCCCCTGGTCATGAACGGCCATGAGTGCGAACGTGGGGCTCGTGACCATATGGCCATCGCCCAAACCGCGCGAGACGCCCTTGGTAAAGTGGGTTTTTCCCACACCCAAGCCGCCGGTTAAAATCAGCACATCGCCATCTTCTAGACACGGTGCGACCAGCTCGCCAAAATGCTCCGTATCGGCAGTACAAGCCGTTTTGTAGGTACCTACCCCCAGGCGCTCCAGGGACATATACGCTCCTTATTATTCCGAGGCGCTCTCCGGCGCGGGATGTCGCTCCAGATAGTCGCCCAGCATCTTAAAGTCTTCCTCCAGCAACTCCTGCCATGCCGGATTGCGCAGCGCTGCTGCCGGATGGAACGTGGGCATTACTACAAAATGCCCCATCTGGTGGAACCTGCCGCGCAGCTTAGTAATGCCAATCTCGGTCTTAAGCACAAAGTGCGTCGCGGGGTTGCCGAGCGTCACGATAATATCGGGCCAGATGCTTCGAATCTGCTCACGCAAAAACGGCGAGCAAGCCAGCACTTCCTCGGGACGCGGATTGCGGTTTCCCGGCGGGCGGCACTTAAGCACGTTGGCAATGTAGACGTCTTCGCGTTTGAGCCCCGCCAGCGACAAAATGCCGTTGAGGTCCTCGCCTGCCGCCCCCACAAAGGGCTCGCCCTGCAAATCCTCATTGCGGCCCGGCGCCTCGCCAATAAACATCACGCGAGCGCGGGGGTTTCCCACGCCAAACACGATATTGTGACGCGACTGGTAGAGCTGGCAGAGGTGACAATCGCCCAGAACGGCCTCAATTTCCTCGAGTGCGACCTCACGTGGTGCCTGATGGGTATGGCCGGGGATGTGCATGACGCCCATAGCGGCTCCTACACGTAGACCTTGTCGAGACGCATGCCAAAGCCGCAGGCGACCTCGTAGTTAATCGTTCCGCGTAGGCGCGCCATCTCGTCCATAGTGATCTCGGCGTCGCCATCGCGGCCGACAATGATCATCTCGTCACCATACTCGGCCTCGGGAATCTCGTGTGCCGGGTTGGACTGAATGGCGACCATAAACTGGTCCATGCAGATATTGCCAACCTGATGCACGCGCTCGCCGCGATACAGCACATCCATACGATTGGAAAGCGTACGCGATAGGCCATCGGCATAACCGATCGGCAGCGTGCAGATCTGAACGCGCGTACGCGGTACGCGGTAGGTAAAACCGTAGCCCACGCCCTCGCCCATCGCAGGGTGTGCCACGCGCGTCACGCGCGCATGGACGCTCATAACGGGATCAAGCTGCATCACGCGGCCACTCAGCTCGCACGGCTGCATGCCATACAAGCCGACGCCGGCGCGAATCATATCAAAATGCATCGAGGGGTCGAGCATCGAGGACGGCGTGTTGGCGCAGTGCACGATACCGCACTCAAAGCCCGCATCCTTAATGGCCTGAACGGCCTCGGTAAAGCGCTGACACTGCAGTTTGTAGTCCCAGCCCGAAGGTTCATCGGCCGTGGCGAAGTGCGTAAAGACGCCATCACACTGAATACCGCGATGGAAATTAATACCGCGGACAAAGTCGAGCACCTGCGTGTAATGAACACCGATGCGGTTCATGCCCGTCTCGATGGCGAGATGATACTTGCCCACCTTGCCCGCCGCGACGGCACATTCGCCATACGCAAGAGCAAAGTCAGACGTATAGACCGAGGGCATAATATCAAACTCGAGCAACGTCGGAATGGCCTCGATAGGCGGCTCGCTTAGGATGAGGATGGGTTTCGTAATCCCGCCCTGTCTGAGCTCAACGCCCTCGTTAACCGTCGCCACGGCAAACATGTCGGCACCGGCCGAATACATGATCTTGGCGCACTCAACAGCTCCATGACCATAAGCATCGGCCTTGACCACGCAGCACAGGCGCTGACGTGGATTCAACAAGTTCTTATAGGCCCTCGTGTTGCGACGGAGCGCCCCGCGGTCGATCTCGACCCAGGACCAGCGCGTCAAATCGGCTTTATTCATGATTAGTCATCCGACCCTTCGTCCATGATTCCCAGATCTTCGAGCGCATCCTTTGCCGCCAGCTCCATGGCAGGACCGATCAAGTCGATAAGATCGGTCGCGATAACGCTCTTCTCACCATACTCCGTCGCCGCGGCAAAACCGGCGTAGCTGTGAAGTGCGACGGCGTACGAATACAGCAACTCCCAACGATCCATCTCGTCGCGCATGGTGGCAAGCGTGCCGGCCAAAATACCCGCGAGAACATCACCCGAACCGGCAGTTGCCAGAGAAGCCGGACCCGAGAGCGGCAGCAGCACGCGCTCAACGCCACAGATAGCCGTCGTCGGCCCCTTGGCAATGACCACCAGATTGTCGGAGCCTGCAGCCCAGACAACCTTCTGCGCGGCCGCAATCGCGGTACCAAGGTCGTTCACCTCGTCACCGGCAACCAGACGCGAAAGCTCACGATAGTGCGGTGTCATAACCAACGGCCGCTCGCGACGATACATCTCGGGGTTACTATCAATACCGTCAATGGCAATCTTAGCAAGGCAGTTGAGTGCATCGGCGTCCAAAATAAGCGGCACATCAAGCTCAAGCAAGCCCGAAACCACCTGCATAGCGCCGGCAGACGTCGTCATACCGGGACCGCACAGCACGCAGCTGTACTTCTTTGCGATCTCGCACACCGTCATGCGTGCAGCGGCGCCAAAGGAGCCGCGGGAATCAGACGGAATAGCAAAGACGGGAATCGAAGGAAGTGCCATGCGAATAAGATTGGCGCAGGCGTCAGGAGCCGCGACTGCCACGTAACCAGCACCCGCGCGAGCTGCAGACTTAGCCGCCATAATGGCAGCACCAGGATATTGCGCAGATCCGGCGACAATAAGCACAGAGCCACGGGAATACTTATCGATATTCGTAGGCAGTGGAGCAAAGAAATCAACTAAATCACCGGGCTCGACAATCTCGGCGGCGTGGTCGACATCATCGATGACCTCGTCAAGACGGTCGTAAAGATTGCCGCAGATCAAATCTCCAGCATACTCAGGGCCATCAGCGCTATACAGACCAATCTTGGGCGCAATCATCGTCACCGTACGCTCGGCACGAATGCAGTCGTCATCAACAACGCCCGTCTCGGCATTCAAGCCCGAGGGGACATCAATGGATACGACACAATCGGCGCATTCATTGACCGTAGGAATCCAAATGGAGAACGGCGCACGCAGATTCCCGTGGAAACCGGTACCAAAAATGGCATCGACAACAACATCGGCCTTATCGATCAAAACCTCGAGTTCGTCACGCGAGGGGCCGACGCAAACGTGCACATCGCGGCCGGCAGTACGACGAGCAACATGACGTGCCAGAGCAGCAGGAATCTCATCCGGCTCAACCGGAGAAACGATATCTACGTCCACACCCTTATGGTTCAGGATATCGGCGGCAACCCAACCGTCGCCTCCATTATTACCAAAACCGACCAGAAAGAGAACCCGATCGGGATTGAGCTTCATGACCTCGTTGGCGGCAAACTCACCCGCTAGCTCCATAAGCTCGGCCTTCGAAGTCCCTTCGCGTTCGATGATATCCTCGAGACGAACGACTTCTTCGGTACTCAAAACCGGTTTCATCTATGCTCCTAGCGTATCTTGCGAAGCATCGCCCAGGTGCTCCGTCAATGCTGAATTCTGCAGCTGCTCAAGCTCATCTAAAACAGAGCGAGCCGCTTTAAATGTCTGCGCAACGCGTTTCTTGGTGCTCACCTTTTCCTCTTTTGGCTTAGGTCGAGCGGCATCGGTAATCGCGATGGCATTCGCAACGGCTAAGTCTCCTGTAAGCGTAATGGAAAGAGCGACCTCAACGACACCCAACTCTTGAGCGATCTCGAGTGCACGGCCCGAAAGCAGCGCCTTCGGTTTGCCAAGTTTATCACGCGTCACCGAAACATCCTTGCGACCCACGCCTTGACTAAAACCCGTGCCAAGAGCTTTAAGCACCGCCTCGCGCGAAGCAAAGCGGCTGGCATAGTGAGCAGCGGGACGCGATGATGCATCGCAATACGCACGCTCTTCTTCGGTAAACACACGCCGAGCAAACGACGGCGTCTTTTCAAGTATTGATTTCATGCGGGAAATCTCGACGATATCAACGCCGATACCAGCTTCAGCCATGTTCACCTCCATATCGCACAGACTAAGTTATTGTAGCCCGTTCGCAGAAGATGCGACAAACGAGGGTTATAATACACAGCTACTATGTGAGACAAAAGCCCGTAAACGCAAAGAAGGGGGAGGCCGCGAGGCCTCCCCCTTTTAAGTTCAAGCGTACGGCTCGGTGCCGTCCACCGGTCAGCGGCGCCCTG
>NZ_QROM01000021.1:0-312 GCF_003474365.1 Collinsella sp. AF38-3AC | reverse complement strand
ACGGCTCGGTGCCGTCCACCGGTCAGCGGCGCCCTGGCCTCCCACGGGCTGGCCCCGCAGTACTCTCGGCGCGATGGGGCTTAGCTTCCGGGTTCGGAACGGGACCGGGCGTGCCCCCCATGCTCTGGCCGCTGACCGGTGGGCGGCGCCCACCGTTACGGTGTCCTGGGTCTCATCTACGTGCCCTGGGGGCCGCATGGCGCATAGGAGGAGTCGACTCGGGGGCATCCTCGTGCCCGGACCGCGCCTAAGAGCGCAGGGTCCCGCGGGCCGCGAGGTGCGGTTCCGGAAGAGCTCGGGCGATTAGTGCGG